>NZ_WTKW01000346.1:0-4321 GCF_011378745.1 Pseudoalteromonas sp. Z1A6 | reverse complement strand
TTAACAGTTCAGGACTGTTTTTTTGCAGTGTTTAGGCTTAAATTTGAGCAAATAAAAAAGGCCGCTTATATAAGCGGCCTTTAAAAGTTAAATTAGCACCTAAATTAAGGCGCCCAATATACTTCAATATTTATACTTGGGTGATTAAGCACAGCGCGAAGTGGCATGTCATGAACATCGCCGCCCGCTTTTGCTTGCTTATAAACAGCGAGTTTTTCTTCACCGCTAATTAAAAGCTTAACCACTTTAGATTGCGCAATGGCATTTAGCGTTAAGGTCATTCGCTCAGTAATACTACCCGTCACATCACTTTGTATCGCATTAATTGCACATACTGTTTGCTCAGTTGTTAAACCGTGCTCTAAACCGTCTGCATTTGGGAATAACGACGCTGTATGACCATCTGGGCCCATGCCTAGAATAGTTACATCGTATGGCGCTTTTAAAGCACTGTAAGCGGCTTCACACACTTCACTGCCTTGCTGCGCGGTTGCAGCATCGTTTTTCATGGTTATAAAGTTTGCAGCACTGCCAAAATTTTGTAATAACGTGCTTTTAATAAACGCTTCGTTACTTTTTTCATGGCTTGGGTCTACCCAGCGTTCATCAACCATAGCAACATCAACATGTTGCCAATCTAAATCAAGCGTTGATAGATGTTTATAAGCGGGCGCAGGAGACGAGCCACCCGACACCATTAATACAGCACGGCCATCATTTTTAATACCATCACGTAGTGATTGCTCAAGCGTTGCAGAAAGCTCAGCTGTTAACGCATCTTTATCGTCAAAAAATTTTTCAACTAGTGTTGCCATGCTTATACCTTATCGCCTGTGTTAAACCACACGTGGCTTTTTTCTGCCAATAGTTCATCAGCATCCTCAGGACCCCAGCTACCAGCACGGTAAAGCGCAGGCTTGCCTTTGTCTTGCCAACGGTCAATGATTGGATCAATCCATTTCCACGCTTGACGAACTTCATCACGGTGAATAAATAATGATGGGTTATTTGCAGCGGCATCAAGCATTAAACGCTTGTACGCATCTGAGTGAAAACCATTGCTGTAAGCTTGTGAAAGCTCAATATTCATTGTTACTGGTTCAAGTTGCATTTGAAGGTTATCAAGACGCTTAGACATAAGCGTTAGTTGAATTGTTTCCTCTGGCTGCAAACGAATAACAAGACGATTGGGCTCGATATTACCCACGTTATCTTCGTAGATATTGTGAGATACTTTTTTGTATTCAACCACAATTTCTGCACAGCGCTTAGCCATACGTTTACCCGTACGAAGGTAAAATGGAACACCCGCCCAGCGCCAGTTATCAATATGCGCACGAATAGCTACAAACGTTTCTGTTTTACTAGAACCTTCATTTAGCTCTTCTAAGTAACCCGGTACAATTTTACCGTTTAAGTCACCTGGTACGTATTGACCACGCACAATATTTTCATCAACATCACCACCTACTAGTGGGCGAAGTGCTTCTAATACTTTTAATTTTTCGTTACGAATGCTGTTAGCGTTAAGCTTATTAGGCGACTCCATTGCAACTAAACAAAGTAGTTGTAATAAATGGTTTTGAACCATGTCACGAAGTGCACCGGCTTTATCGTAAAAACCAGCACGGCTTTCAAGGCCAACAGTTTCTGATAAGCTAATTTGGATGTTATCAATAGATTTAGCATCCCACATATTTTCAAACAATGAGTTTGAAAAACGTAGCGCCATTAAGTTTTGTACTGTTTCTTTACCTAAGTAATGGTCAATACGGAAAATTTGCTCTTCATTAAAAAATTCTGCAATTTTTCCATTAATTGCTTCAGCAGAATCACCGCAATAACCAATAGGCTTTTCAACAACAACGCGTGATGTAGGTGTAATTAAACCTTTAGTCGATAATATTTCACAACATGTGCCGTAAACAGCAGGCGGAAGCGATAAATAAAACACGCGAGACTTAGTGCTTTCGTGCTCATCTAAAATGCCTTTTAGCACATCCCAGTTGTCGTCTGCTTCTGTAACATTACTTACCACTGGCACTAAAAAAGTAGAAAATGCTTTCCAATCTTTAGCGTTAAACTCACCTTTGCTTAAAAATTCTTGTAATGCTTTATGCGCTGTTTCTATGTATTCAGCACGTTTCGATTCTTCGCGTACTGTTGGTAGGATACGTGAGCCTTCAGGTAAGTTACCTTCTTGATATGCTCTGTACATTGCAGGTAGCAATTTGCGTAACGCAAGATCACCACCGCCCCCAAAAATTATAATATCAAAAGGATTAAGCATAGTTACTCTCTACGTTGTGATACCCAGTACACTTTATAAATGCGCGGGTATGCCTATTTATTGCTAGATTAGATGGCTTTTATAGCTGTATTTAAATAAAAGCCTGCTGAATTGTTCTGTATCGATGATTTATTATTATTTTTATCATTGCGCTTATTAAATGAGCCTTAGGGGCCCTGTATCTCCTCTCACAAAAATACAGACCCTAAGCACTCCAGCGCTACCCGTTCAAAGGTACTCGGTTTACTTACTTGCGTAAGCGAATTTTTTACTGCGTACGGTTTTGTTTGTAGTACGCCATTAAGCCGTTTGTCGAACTATCATGAGCATGTTTAACGCTTTCATCAGTGAGTTCACTCTCAATTTTAGATGCTAAACCTTTACCCAGTTCTACACCCCATTGGTCAAACGAACATATTTCTAAAATAATGCCTTGGCAAAATATCTTATGCTCATACAGTGCAATTAAACGGCCCACTGTTTTAGCATCTACTGTATCTAATAGCATAGACGTTGTAGGACGATTGCCTTGATGAATTTTATGATTTAATAACTCATCAATCTCTGCTTGCGATTTACCCTTAGCGGTTAAATCAGCAGTAACTTGCGTTGCATCTACACCACTCATCATCGCTTCTGTTTGTGCAAAGAAGTTTGATAATAAAATATCGTGATGCTTATCAACATTCACTTGTGGCTTAACTGATGCAATAAAATCTGCAGGTACAATTACATTACCTTGGTGTAAACACTGATAAAACGCGTGCTGACCATTAATACCCGTCATGCCCCAAATAATTGGAACTGTAGTATAAGGTACCGTTTCGCCTGCAAAGTTAACGTGTTTACCGTTACTTTCCATTTCGCCTTGCTGTAAATAAGCAGGCAACATATGCAGTGATTGGTCGTACGGTAATATAGCTTGCGCTGTGTAGCCTAAAAAGCTCGTATTCCATACACTAAGCAATGCCATAATTAATGGTATATTTTGCTCAAACGGCGCAGATTTAAAGTGCTCGTCTATTTCAAACGCGCCTTCTAAAATTGCTTCAAAGGCGTCGTAGCCTAAATATAAAGCAATTGGTAAGCCTATCGCACTCCAAAGTGAAAAGCGACCGCCAACCCAATCCCACATAGTGAATACGTTTTCGTCGCTGATACCAAAAGCTGCCGTTTTTTCTAAATTTGTACTTACTGCAACAAAGTGTTTTGCAATTGTACTTTCATCTTTTGTTGTTTGTAAAAACCAGTCAACCGCTGTTTTAGCGTTTGTCATAGTTTCTGACGTAGTAAATGTTTTTGACGAAATAACAAATAATGTTGTTTCAGGGTCAATGGCTTTTAATATAGACGAAATTTGTACACCGTCAGCATTAGATACGTAATGAACATTTAACGTATCATCAGCAAGTGCTTTTAATGCCTCTGTTGCCATTTGTGGGCCAAGGTTAGAACCACCTACGCCAATACTTACCACATCTTTTACCGCTTTACCGGTATAGCCTAACCATTTACCGCTACGAACTTTTTCTACAAACACTTTAATTTTAGCTAATTCGTTGTCTACGGCTTGTGTTACGTTTTCGCCATCTACTATTAATGGAGTGTGAGCACGATTACGAAGTGCCGTATGTAGTACTGAGCGATCCTCGGTGATATTGATTTTTTCACCGCTAAACATTTTATCGCGCCACGATGCAATATCGCATTCTTTAGCAAGCGACATTAAGTTTGCAAAAACATCGTTATCAATAAGTTGCTTAGAATAGTCGAATAATACGCCAGGTACTTGAGTCGAAAACTGAGAAAAGCGCGTGTCATCTTGTGCAAATAACGTTTTCAGATGTGTTTGTTTCATCTTAGCTGCACTTTGCTCTAGTGCTTGCCAACTTGCTAGTTGCGTTCGGTTAGACATGGAAATATCCTCTAGTTTTTTCAATCAATTGATTTAAAAATGTTTTTTATAAAAGCAGAACTCTTAACACTGCTTATTTACACTAAAATTAAGCGCCGATAGTATAACTAAAAATG
>NZ_WTKW01000345.1:0-4363 GCF_011378745.1 Pseudoalteromonas sp. Z1A6 | reverse complement strand
GTTAGTATTTTTATTTTATCCACCTTAAATTTAAAGAAGTATAATGATAAGTAAAAAAGTTTTTAAAAATACAATGATGTTGTATTTTCGACAAGTGTTGCTATTACTTGTTAGTCTTTATACTGTACGCGTTGTTTTAGAGACTTTAGGGATAGAAGATTACGGTATTTATAGTGTAGTTGCAGGAATTGTAACTCTATGCTCTTTTTTGAGCGGCAGTATGGCTTCGGCAACCCAACGTTTTTTTTCATTTGCTATAGGTAAAAAAGACGAAAAATTATTAAATACAACATTTACTGTAAATATCGTTATATATTTTATTATAGGGGTTGTTGTGCTTGTTTTATTAGAGGGACCAGGGCTCTGGTTTGTATCTAATGAACTTAACGTGCCAGCTGAACGCGTAAATGCTGCTCATTTTTTGTATCAATGCTCCGTTGCTACATTTTTTTTCACGGTATTAACTTCACCTTTTATAGCAATTATTATTTCACATGAAGATATGGAGTATTTTGCATTTATATCTATTGCTGAAGCAATAATAAAATTAGTAGCTGTCTTTGCGCTTGTACATTTACCTGGTGAAAAGCTAGAAGTTTACGGTATATTATTACTGGTAATTTCTATTTTTATAATGTTGTGTTATGCGTCCCTTTGTTTTAAAAAATATGCAGAATGTCAGTTAACTATTTTTTACTGGGATTCCATGCTTCTAAAAGAAATGCTTTCTTTTACAGGGTGGAGCCTTTTTGGTCAACTATCCACGGCGGCGAGGTTTCAGGCTGTTACAATATTAATTAATCAGTTTTTTAATCCCAGTGTTGCAGCCGCTAGAGCAATTGCTATTACGATATCATCAAAGATTAATATATTTTCAAATAATTTTAATACGGGTTTATACCCATCTATTGTAAAAAGCTATGCGAATAAAAACAATGATGAGATGTTTTCATTAATCTGTAATGGCTCAAAACTCACATTTTTTCTAATGTGGGTATTCGCTTTGCCTTTACTTATTGAAATGGAAGCAGTGCTAACCATCTGGCTAACCGAATTACCTGAACAAGTCGTTTTGTTTGCCAAATTGGCCTTGGTTGAATCTCTAGTATTATCTATTAGCTTGCCTATAGCTACAGCAGCTCGTGCACCAGGGAAAATGAAAGGCTACGAATTAACTCTCGGGGTTTTACAGTTATCCATTTTTGCAATTGCTTATTTTGTGCTGCACTTGGGCTTCCCTGCTTATAGTGTATTTATTGTTGCTATATTTATGAATGTTGTAATGTTTTTTGCGAGATTGAAACTAGTTTCTGGATTAATTGGATTACCGCAACTTTTATTTATTAAACAAGCATGCTTACCAATATCTGCCCTTATTCTTATTTCTTCATTATTTGCATACGGCGCGCATTCGATATTACCTAGCGGGATTTTTTATTCTTTCATTAATATATTTTGTTGTGTATTTGTTTCATCAGTCACTATGTTTTATGTAGGTTTAGATAAAATTTGGAGAAAAAAAGTTTTAGCACTTATTAATAAAAAGCTTTTCAAAAAGGAAGTAATACAGTGAAGGTTTTATTACTTGGTGGTACCGGAGCTATGGGTGCACACCTTTCTACTCTTTTATTAGGACGAGGAGATGATGTCACAACTACTACTCGCAGCGAGAGAGCAAGTACATCCAAAGTCAAATTTATTATTGGAAATGCACATAATGAAAACTTTTTAGATAAAGTGCTTACTGAGCGTTGGGATATAATTGTTGATTTTATGGTTTACTCGACAGAGCTATTTAAATTACGTATTCAAAAGTTATTAGACTCCTGTGATCAGTATATATATTTAAGTTCAGCTCGAGTATATGCTGACTCAGCCCAACCATTAACTGAAACTAGTCCAAGGTTGTTAGATAGTACACTTGATCAACAATACCTCTCAACTGATGAATATGCTCTGACTAAAGCACGACAAGAAAATATTTTATTTAATTCTATACATAAAAATTGGACGATTATTCGTCCATATATTACCTATAGTGAACAAAGATTACAGCTTGGTGTGCTCGAAAAAGAAGCTTGGTTATATAGAGCATTAAGGAAAAGGCCGATAGCCTTTTCAAAAGATATAAACGATAAAGTTACAACTTTAACTTATGGGTTAGATGTGGCTAAAGGTATTGCCGCAATTATGGGGCAGCGTGGTGCGCTAGGAGAAGCTTTTCATATTACAACGGATAAAAGTATAAAGTGGCAGGAAGTATTGGAGGTTTATAGTTGCCTTCTAAAGGAGCATCTTAATTTTTCACCTGAGATTAATTTACAAAATATGAGTGATTTTACTTCACACCATTCAGCGGTTCATCAGATAAAATATGATAGACTTTTTAATCGGCAGTTTGATAATAGCAAAATTAATCAGTTCATTGATACTTGTACTTTTATAAACCCTGTTGAAGGGCTAAATAACTGTTTAAAAGCTTTTCTAAATGAGCCTCACTTTCTTTCAATAAACTGGGCAAGAGAAGCCGTAAAAGATAAGCAACAAGGCGTTTTTTCATCACTATCAGAGCTACCAAGTATAAAAACGAAAGCTAAATATATGTACTACAGGTTTAAATAATCGGAATTATAAAATATGAGTCAATTAATTACTAAAGAAAAAAACGCACAGATAATAATTTCATTATTAAAAGCGCATGGGATTCGTATCATTGTTGCTTCACCTGGCACAACAAATGTAGCGCTAATAGGCAGCATTCAAAATGATCCATATTTTACAATCTATTCTTCTGTCGATGAACGTTCAGCTGCTTATTTAGCTTGTGGCCTAGCTGAGGAAAGTGGAGAACCTGTAGTTATAAGTTGTACGGGGGCAACCGCTTCTAGAAACTATGCACCGGGTTTAACAGAAGCTTATTACAGAAAATTACCTGTTCTAGCTATAACGTCCATGCAACAGTTAGGGCGTGTCGGGCATAATGTTGCACAGGTAATTGATAGAAGTGTTATTCAGAATGATGTTGCGAAGTATAGTGTTGAGCTACCGGTGGTAAAAGATGCTGAGGATTTGTGGGACTGCGAAATCAAAGTAAACATAGCTATTCTGGAACTAAAAAGGAATGGCGGTGGGCCTGTTCATATTAATTTACCCACAACATACTCACTTCCATTTGAGAATAAAGAATTACCAAAATACAGAGTAATAAATCGTATATCAATAGACGATGAGATGCCTGAATTATTAGGTAGAGTTGCTGTATTTGTTGGGGCACATAAAAAGTGGTCTGAAGACGAAACTCAAGCGCTTGATAAGTTTTGTGAGTTAAATAATGCGGTCGTTTTCTGTGATCATACGAGTGGTTATAAAGGCAAATTTAGATTGCTTTTCTCACTAGTGGCTACACAAGATGCTATGGAAATTTCGCAATTTAAACCAGATGTAATGATACATATTGGTGAAGTAAGCGGTGATTATGCAAGTATTGCTCTCGCTGGTAAATCTGTTTGGCGAGTAAGTGAAGATGGGGAGGTAAGGGACCCATTTAGAAAGCTAAGATATATTTTTGATATGAAAGAAAAAGATTTCTTTACAATTTATGGCAGAAATTTAGAACCAGTGTCTAATCATACCTTAAGTTATTTTGATGAATGTCGTCAGGCTTTAGAAGCGGTTAGATCTAACTTGCCAGAACTTCCAATTTCAAATATCTGGGTTGCATCACAGATCGCCCATAAAATTCCTAGGGATTCTATATTACACTTAGGAATTCTAAATAGCCTTCGTTCTTGGAATTTCTTCGATGTCCCACAATCAGTTTCTACTTCATCCAATGTTGGTGGTTTTGGTATTGACGGTGTTTTGTCTACCCTAATTGGTTCTTCTTTAGCAAAGCCAAATAAACTTAACTTTTGCGTTTTAGGCGATCTAGCTTTTTTCTATGATATGAATGTAATGGGTAATCGTCATGTAGGTAGAAATTTGCGTATCTTGATTATAAACAATGGTAAGGGTACTGAATTTAGGCAGTATAATCATCACGCAGCTTATTTTGGTGAAGGAGCTGACCAACTTATTGCTGCAGCTGAGCATTACGGTAATAAGTCTTCAACACTCGTTAAAAATTATGCAGAAAATTTAGGTTTTGAATATTTAAGTGCGAAAACTAAAGATGAGTTTAGCTTATCGGCTGATATATTCTTGGATGATAAAATAACTGACAGGCCAATTGTTTTTGAAGTTTTTACAGACAGTGATGAAGAGAGCAAGGCCCTAGAGCTAATTCGAAATATTGCAGAAGATCGTGCTTTCAAAATTAAAAAGAAAGCTAAAAAGATGCTAGGTAGTAGTGGTATGAATGTTT
>NZ_WTKW01000344.1:0-4374 GCF_011378745.1 Pseudoalteromonas sp. Z1A6 | reverse complement strand
TTATTATTAATTAGTCCTATGTTACTAATTAATAAAAAGGTACTAGAAAGCAATTTATTTACCTCAATTACTTAATTGGTTGGTTTATAAGAGGTTAATTGTAAAGTAAATGTAACTGCATGAATTTTAAGAACTTCTATTGATGCATCTATATACGTAATGTAGAATACTAGCACTTTTAGACTAGAGCTCTAAAGTCAGATAAGGAAGTCTCCGCAGCAGAGACGTTTGCTATTAATTCTATATAAGACGTAACAATCATGAAATCTATTAAATTAGCACCAAACTGGTGGCTACAATTTACAAAATGCGTTTTAGCATTCAGCTTAATATTTTTAATTCATATTATATTTTCTGTGAACCTAAAAATTGTTTTTCTCACTGTAATGCCAGCTCTACTGATTATTACTACTTTTAATATTCTTCATCTTCGTTTTTTACATTGTTATAAAGCAGGCATTTGTTATACGCGTTTATGCACAAAGCGTTATATCAATAGCGAGGAAATTAGTTGCGTATCATTTAGTTCGTTTTTTCTTTTCACCATTTTTAAGGTGGAGTTAGATAATGGTAAAACGTTCCATTTTTATAACTGGCAACTTGATGATGAAACGCAATCAGCTATTTCTAAAATGTACTGCAATAAGTTAGCTAACAAAATTGAAAATATTAGCGATAAATGCAATGCTTGATCTTTAATTTAGATAGCAAAAAGGAGCGATTAATCGCTCCTTTTTTGTTTTTGTATTTTATAACGCGCTAATTAAACTTTTTTATAGCCTTAGCTTTTAGCGCTTTCATCTTTAGCCTGCGTGGCTTCTTAAAAGACTGGATAGGCATTGTTACCAACTGCTCTTGTGGTAGTGCCGGTATTGTTTGTGGATAAGCACCTTCCTTTGGTACCGAAATTTCTTTTAGATGTATTTTAAGTGCTTCTAGAGTTGAGTCGTTATCAACTTCACTAGGGCAAATAAATATACCTAACTTTCTTAGTTGTACACCGAGTTTAATGCTACTGGTATAACGGATAATCGGAGCGCCTAATACTAAGCCCAGCAATATAGGTGATAACCACCAAAAGAATACTGGTGTGAAGTAGTAAGCCGTACAACCCCATGCAATAGCCACAATAGTTGAGAATAACGTATAACCAAACGCCTCTTTCCACGGAACCATACGACCTTCGCGCGGTTGTGCATCCCACTTCACTTTTTTACCTAAAAACACACAAAGTACAAAGTAAGCATGAAATACCATCATTAATGGGGCAACAATAATAGCGAATACGGTTTCAATGATTGAACCTAGTATGAGCTTAAATGAACCACCAAAGCGTTTGTTTCTATGTATTAAGGTTACTATTATGCCCATTAGTTTAGGCATTAATAAAATAACAATAGTTAAATACAAGAGTGAATCAATCAGATCGGTTTTAGCTATTTGCCATGTAGGGAATAATTGATAAACACGGTTAAAGTACACATCACTATTTAATGCGCGCGTTACTGCATCAATAGTACTTAGCGCTAGCATTGAGAGCCAAATTAGTGATGAAATATAGGCTGTCGCACCGAGTAAAAAGTGTAGCTTACTCATTAATTTTAATTTTGATGATGATAGTAAACCTAAGTGCTGAATATTACCTTGCACCCAGCGTCTATCGCGTACAGCGTAGTCTAGAATGTTACTTGGTACTTCTTCATAGCTACCTTCAATATCTGATAGCAACAATACATCCCAACCAGCACTGTGAAGTAGTGAAGCTTCTACAAAGTCATGACTTAAAATTTCGCCGCCAAAAGGTGCATTACCTTTTAGTGTTGGCAAGCCACAGCACGTTATAAATGCTTCAACTCTAATGATTGCATTATGACCCCAGTAGTTGGCTTTATCAGTTTGCCAAAAAGCTGAGCCAGTAGCGAGCATTGGGCTATATAGCACTGACGCAAACTGTAAAAAGCGGCCAAAAAAGGTATCTTGACGAACAGGGATCGGAATAGTTTGGATCAGGCCTGCTTGTGGGTTGTTGAGCATACTTGTAGTAAGCTCTAACATACATTTCCCGGTCATTACGCTATCTGCATCAAGCACAATCATATGGTCGTACTGGCTGCCCCAGCGCTCACAAAAGTCGGTTAGGTTACCTACTTTACGGTGTTTGTTATCTTCGCGACGACGATAAAAAACGTTTTTAGCCGTATCACCTAAACGTTCACACAATGCATGCCATGCACTTAGCTCGTTTTTAGCTATTTCTGGGTCTTGCGTGTCGCTTAATAAGTAAAAATCAAAGTTTGCAAGTTGGCCTGTTTCTTTTAACGATTGCAGACTTACTTCAAAGCCCGCGATAACACGGTGGGTGTCTTCGTTGTAAATAGGCATTACAACGGCGGTTTTTTGGGCGTTAATTGCCTCACTATTAAACTCAATTGGTTTAATACGCTTTAGCGTAAGTGGGTCAATTCGTAATAGCTGTAATACAAAGCCGATTGTTCCACTACAAAATGCCGTTACAATCCAGGCAAAAGTGATTGAGAATAATACTAAAAGAGCATACTCAAGTAATGTCATACCGTTTGAGCTTAAAATCTCAAACATAATAGATATGCCGTAGCCAGATGTGCCAAGCGCTGCAATAGCAAATAGCCAAACTCTTAATGTTTTGAATGGCATTGGAGTGCCCTTACCTTTATTACTTGATGTCATTTGGGTACCAAACATAACTCCATACCTCGCTAATTTCTTTATCACGTAGTTTTAACGATAAACGCATATCAACGGGTTGATCGTCCTGTGGTGCAATTTTAAAGGCTACACGCCATCCGCGTGAATCAGGCAGTTTTTGTACATTCACGTCGGTTACTTCGCCTGTTGTAAGTTGAATGTCGGCATCTAGCTTTAACTGTTCAGAGAGTTGATTTATTTCTGACCCAGTAAAATCAACAGTAAATTGGCGATGGCTTTTTGGTGGAGGGTTGTCCTCACCAGGTAAAGCGGCGCTACCGATCCTTGTGCGCAGTACTCTCGCTTTCTCGTGCTGAGTTAAAACTGCATTAAAGGTCGTCATTTTGTAGCTTAGCTTTAATGAATCACCGGCTTTCATTGGCTTTTCTGGTACCCAGTAACTGACGATATTGTCGTTAGTTTCTGTGTCAGTAGGTATCTCTACAAGCTCTACACGGCCATTTCCCCATTCACCTTGTGGTTCAATCCATAGACTAGGGCGGTTGTGGTAATGTGCTTCTGTGTCCAGATAGTTATTAAAATCTCTGTCTCGTTGAGCTAACCCAAAACCTTTTGGATTATTGTATGAAAACGAAGTTACACTTAGCTGTGAAGGGTTGTTAAGAGGGCGCCATACCCATTTATCATCAGCAGATTGAGTTAATAGGCCATCCGAGTCATGAACTTCAGGGCGATAGTCATCAAAAAATTTGGTACTGTTTTCACCGTGGTAAAACATACTCGTTAATGGAGCTACGCCGAGCTTTTTAATATCTTTACGTGCAAATATCTGCATATCAACATCAACTAGCATATTAGTTGTAGGGTCAACACTAAACTTGTATGCACCCGATATAGATGGGCTATCTAATAATGCAAAAATGGTAATTTGTGTTTGGTCGGCCTTTGGTTTAACTAACCAAAACTCTTTGAACATTGGAAATTCTTCACCTGAATTTTCTGCAGTATCAATGGCAAGGCCTCTAGCTGATAATCCATAAACTTGCTGAGGGCCAACAACTCTAAAATACGATGCTCCCTGAAATACCATTACTTCGTCTTTATACTCGTTAGTATTTAACGGGTAATGTAAGCGAAATCCAGCATGGCCTAGTTGAGTATCCGCAACACTTTTAGCTATTTCTTCTTGTAGTGGTGCAGCAGTGCCATCGTATTGGTAAAAGTCAGTACTGAAAGGTAAGCGACTGCGTTTAGAGTCACTATCAACGGTATTTATTGTCACAGGTGTTTTATATAAAAAACCAGGATGGAATAATTGCAGCTCGTACAGGCCTTCATCTTTCCATACTGCTTTGTCTTTTTTAAATCGAATTGAACGGTAATCTTGATAATCAATATTGTTAAGTGCTTCAAGCTCAATGTTTTTAGGCGCCACGTATTCTTCGCTTGCTAACTTTTTAGCGCGGGCGCTAATTACGTCAAATAAGCTACTTTGTGGGATTGCTACATCAACGGTTGCAGCAATCGCTTGGTTGCTATTGCCCCAAGTCGAAAAAATAATAAGTAGACCCAGTAGTGGTGCTGACTTCTTTTGCCATTTAGGCAGATTTTGGGTTAGTTGTTTCATTCTCATTCCTTTATAAAAACACGACTTATTTTTACGTTTAGGGTAAATATTGATTTTATTTT
>NZ_WTKW01000343.1:0-4381 GCF_011378745.1 Pseudoalteromonas sp. Z1A6 | reverse complement strand
GGTTATAAACACTTGGCACTTGTTGTAACTAGTAGCAGACTTTTGGGCTATCCCTCTTACTCTAAAATTAGTTAAGCCATTCGCTATTATTAGGTCTTCGTCGGTTATTGATAGCGTATCGACTAGTGCGTTTTGCTCTGATAAAAAGTCGACTTTAAATTTTATATTTTTAAACGAAAAGTCTGATTCATTTTTTATTTCCCCTATACACGCAACATACAAACCATCGGTTTCATTTTTAGTGCTTATTTGGCTTACATTAGCAGTTAGGTTTTTTTGTGCTTGATCTTCAAGACCTGCTACATAAATATTTTGATAAAAAACAAACCCAAAAATACCAACAATACTTAAGGCCAATGCACCAATAATTATGGGATTATTTTCTAAGTTAGAGTACTTAGCTTGAAGAGAGGTGCATTGCGGGCATTTTTTAGCGCGAGAATCAATTGAGCTGAAACACATAATGCATTCTTTAGTTTGCTGAATATCTACCATTACAATAAGCATCCTTGTTAAGTATTAAAACCACCAGCAGTGCTGACCTTTAAGGAGTTTAAGTGTACGCATGCAAAGAATATCCGTAAACACAAATAGCTTAAATAAGTAACGATTTTAGCACCCATTAAAAATAACTGTATATAAAAACAGTGCGCTTGTTTTTAGCATTTTAACGTAAACATAAAAAAGCCAGCGGTTAAGCTGGCTTAGTATATTTACTAATTTATATAGTTACTTACATAGCTACTTACGAAGTGCGTCTATTCGCGCATCAAGCGGTGGGTGAGATGAAAACAGCTCAGCCATACCTTTGCCACTTGCAATACCAAAGGCCATCATTGAACCTTCTAATTGCGATGGGTGGTTTTGCTTTAATCGCTCAAGCGCTGATCGCATTTTGTCTGCACCTACCAATTTAGCTGCACCACTGTCGGCTGCAAACTCACGTTTACGGCTGTAACTTGCAACCACTATGCTGGCAAGTACGCCAAATAATACTTGGAATAACATATCGAATAAGAAATAAGTCCAGCTACTGCCGCCCTCTTCTTCATCGCTATTTATAAAGTTATCTACTATGCCTGCCAGTACTTTTGCAGCAAATATTACAAAGGTATTTACCACGCCTTGTATTAGCGTAAGCGTTACCATATCGCCGTTAGCAATGTGCGATACTTCGTGGGCAAGTACAGCTTCGGCCTGATCTTGGGTCATGTTGTGCATTAAGCCTGTGCTTACTGCTACTAATGAATTGTTTTTACTCGGGCCGGTTGCAAATGCGTTCATTTCGGGGCTGTCGTAAATTGCCACTTCTGGCATTTTAATACCTGCTTTTTGTGCCTGCGCAGATACCGTTTGTACAAGCCAGCGTTCTGTTTCATTACGTGGCTGCGTAATTACTTGTGCACCGGTTGATTTTTTAGCGATCCACTTAGACATAAACAACGAAATAAACGATCCACCAAAACCAAACACCGTAGCTATCAGTAAAATTCCGCCAAGGCTACGATGGCTCAAGCCCAGCGCGCTCATTATAATTGAAAGCACTACACCTAATACCAACATAACCGCTAGGTTAGTTAATAAAAACAAAAATATACGTTTCATATTGTCCTCACAAAAATAGATTTGATCACTAAGCGATTAATGCATTTGGAATTAAATCAGCTAAAAGCAATCACTGCGACATGACACACTATGTCATATCGTTAGCGCTATTCTGTGACAAACTATGTCATAACGCAAGGGTTATTTATGTGTTTATAAATATAATTTTATGGGGTGATAAATATAAAGTAGCAAGGCTTACTGTTTTATATTTATTATAGCAAGCCTATAAATATCATTTTAAATCAGCCAATTGAAACGCAGCCTATTAGTCTGCTTTTTAAATACTGTTATTTACTAATGCCATTTCAACAGGAAAATCACGCTCTTTGGCTAATACTTGAGCCACTGCGGTTATATCTGCATGGCTCGTTTTATTTAGGTATGTCCATTGGTGGTTTTCACGATGCTTATTAATATCGGGCTGATTGCTCACTAAACCTAATTTTATAAACTCTGTAACAATTTCATCGGCTGCTGTGAGGGTTGATGACGCTTTTACATTTTCAGCACGCGCATAACTAATATGCGAATATAAGCTTACATCGGCTACGCGCAAAGTGTCGTCATCCCCTGGTATTTGTTGGCCGCCAAACAGCGCATTATTTTGTGTATTGGCATTTTTAAATGCAGGTACAAATTCGGCTACATAATCAATGGCTTTTTGAATGCGTGTTTGCAGCGCTGCTTTGTCCCAGCCATCTTCAATATAATGCAGGTACTTATTAGGTAGCTTAGGTTGTGCACTTATTGCTGTTGTATCTGCTAAGCCATCGTTAAATAGCGTAATGGCGTTGGTCATCCCGTGTATTTGAAAATATCCGTTAGGGTAAGGCGTCAGCTGCGCCATACCTTCTGGCGTACCACGGTTACCATAAATAATTATTTCGGGTATTTGCCCACCAGCACCTTGCCAATGAGTAATGTAAGAGGCTTTAAATTCGACCATGCGTTTTACATCTACCCCAACCAGGTCGTCAATAATACCGGTTTGAAAACCACACGCATTAATAAGGTAATCTACTTCAAGTGTTTGGGTAGTTGCGGATTGCGATGATTGGTATTCAATATTCCACTTTGATATTTGCTCGCGCGTATTGGTACCGTTAGTTTTTACTGGCGATACGTGTTTAACAAGTGTGTTTGTTAAAACATCAGCATGGTCGTATTGTGCCAGCGCTAATTGCGCACTGGCCGATAGCCTAAATATATTCCAGCCATATTCTTGCGCCACTATGAGTGGGTATTTTATTTTGCTTAAATTTAAATGCTTAGCTACCGGTATCATCCATTCATCAAGCGTTTTGGGCTCTGTTACTTGTTGTTGCTTTTTAAGCTCAAGCATTTGCTCACGACTATATAGCTGGTAATAGTTATTTGGCTCACCTAATACTTTGTTTTTGGCGTCTTGCTTAATAAGCTCTTTGTAGGCTTGAGTTAACTTATCTAGCCTTGGTAGTAAATCTTCTGGCGAGTCGTCATCACGCGTAGGTACTGCAAATACAGTTGGCCTTACATCGATGGTGTAAGGATAAAGGCGCAAAATATCTATACATTGCTTAAGTAAATCTATGCAGTCTTCGTCGGGTATTTCTCGGTATAAATTACCACCAGCATGCAAATGGCACATTGGTGGGCCATCAATTAACGACTTTTTTTTCTCAAAAATGGTTGTTTGTAATCCTAAAGCAGCTAAACGAATCGCAATTGTTGCCCCCGCTGTGCCCCCACCTAATATGCCTACACGCGTTTTTGGTAAACGACTACCTAATGCGTCCACTTCAGATTTTTGGTGCACATTTTGGGTGTAGTTTTTAATAAATGGGTGCGTCATGGTGTGAGGGATGTCCTTGGTGACATTAGTGTAAATGTAGGCTGCGGTTATTAAAGTTGATATGTGTACTAAGGTAGGCTATTTCAAGGCTTAAATACTATAAATATGCGCATGTATTTAATACAAAAACTGCTTTGTATTTAACAAAGCAGTGTTTTAACTTTTAAGAATTTAGATCGAGGGTATTGAGTAAGCTTTTGTATATTTGTAGTTTAGGTGTTTGTTCGCTGTATGGGCTTATAGCCAAAATAGGAAATGGCAAACGTGCTTTAAGCGTATCAAGGTTTGCTTGGTACTCATCCATATTGGGATCTACTTGATTTGCAATCCAACCAACACAATTTACGCCTAAGCTTTGCATATGAGCGGCTGTAAGTAAGGCATGATTTAAGCAGCCTAGCTTCATACCAACAACGAGTATGACTGGTAGCTGCTCAGCCTTTACCCAATCGTATAAATAGTCGATATTATTAATTGGTAGTGCCCAACCACCCGCGCCTTCGGTAAGTAGGTAATCAGCGCCTTGTTGTTTTACGTTTTGATACGCTTCGGTAAGCTTATCAACAGTAATGGTAACACCTACCTGCTTAGCCGCTATATGCGGCGCAATAGGTGGCGCAAAAGCAAACGGATTAATTATATCGTACTTAGCACTAACGGTTGCGCTTTCCATTAGTATGAGCGCATCAGCGTTTACAAGCTGATCGAACGCCATTTCGCAGCCTGCAGCAAGGGGCTTATAGCCAATAGCGTGTTTTTTATGTTGGGCAAGTAGCTTGAGTAGCAAGCTGGTAACGTGAGTTTTTCCGGCATCGGTGTCGGTACCTGTTATAAAAAATTCTTTCATGCGTTGCCTTTAATGTCTTTGGGCTTATTTAGGGTCTGTTGAACTTTGCGGATTAAAATTTGTTCAAACTAGGGGCTATTTAATCGCGGCGCGAG
>NZ_WTKW01000342.1:0-4415 GCF_011378745.1 Pseudoalteromonas sp. Z1A6 | reverse complement strand
CGCAGCGTTAACTGCGGGCTTTTTATTGAATGAGTGAGTCTATAAACTAACAAGCGTACTATTGCACCAAAATAAAACAACAACTTAAGTAATTTCTAAGCTATGAGTGTCACACTTCGTGGCAGTTGGGGAATTGCTGATCTTCGACCAGAAACGGCCTACCTGTTGAGATATACTTTTATTAGTTTGTACTTTTCATAGATAACTCCATTTTATTAAGCTACCTAGTTAGCACTAATTAACTATAAAAGTTAACTTCATTTTCTGCACCGAACATAACAAGTTAAAAATCAGCTTGGTTAAAATTTATTTAAAATGAAACCAATTAGGTAAGTATAAGCCGTTTAATGGAATTTGATTTAACGTGTAGGTATTTGCTCTCTTGATTGCTGTCTGATTTGATCGATGATTGCTGTTTCGATCTCTTGATAAAGCTGTATATCAACATCTTCAGCAACTTCTAAAGTAATTGCTATTCCATACTTTACTGGCTCGGCAATCTTAGCTGCATGCTCTTTACAGTTAACTTTTATTTCTAAAGTTTTATCTTCACTAATTACAGCAAGATCTTCACCTTCAAAAATTTCATGCTGTAAAGTTCCACGCTTTACTTGCATCCAATCAACGGATGATGAACTTCGAGAAGTAAGATGTTTATTATCACCTTCTACTGTAAACCATAACGCACTGCTTCTGTACTTTAAGCTAGTCGCGCAAGGCTTTGCAAACCATGATAGTGTGATCGTTAATCGCCTCCATATATTTGCAGCGCTCAGCCCTTCAGGTATTGGTAATTTATAAATATGAGCTTCGGCATCATTAAGTTCACCGTAACCAAGAATGGTAGCACGACTATCTAAGCAATATTTGACACGATCTGTATTGGGCTTCCCATAACCTATATTTTTAACCACAGTGTTCTTTAACGCCTTAGAATCCACGTTCCCTAAACACCCTGAAATACGTGATTCTATTTCTCCCCAAGAAGCTCCATGTGTTACTAAGGATTTCAGTAATAAAGCAGAAAAGCTTTCAAATTGCTCTGCTTGATCATTTTCCGCAAAAACCTCTTCTAAAATATCACTAATTTCTCCACAGCTTCGAGAAGCGAGTGCAGCCGAGTTACTTGTCCCTCTAATGTAAACTCGGTCATTTAAAGAAGCACTACTAGGGTAAGCAACTAAGTGGCCCGGAGCAGAAAAATTTATCACAGAACTAATATTGGAAGAAGCAATAGCCTCATTGTGTAACATTTTACCACCTGAAAAAACTAAATCAGGTTTAACAGAGCGTATATAGCCATTTCCGTGGGCAGAGTATGAGGCTGGCATTTCATCAGCATATAAGTTGTAGATACCATTTCGTAAGATTGGTGAGCTTACATCACTATGTAAAGCTCCTATTGTAAGAGCATTTACACTTTCAGCAGGCGACAATAGTTTTCTATCCCAGCTCTCATTCTGAAGCGCTTTAAAAAACTCTGCTGCTTTTGATTCATCAGGCAATAAATGAAAATCTGAGCCTGATTGTGGTACTCGGATAGACTTGGCATGATTTCCAGCACTAACTATAAATAAAACATTATATTTATAACTTAACCAGTCTATGAGTCGGGCAAAAGGACTTAAGCGACCATCAAAGTGAATATTTGGATCTCCTATTGAAAGGTTTATTACTTTAATTGTTGGACAAATAGGTGCCTCATCTCCATTGAACTCATAAAGACGTCTAACAGCTCTGTGTATTATGTCTAAGGGTAACTCTTCATCTGGTAGAGATTCAGTATGGTGTTGAGTTCGCCTATCTGGTTTCATTATAGGCCGCACATAGACAGGTGAATTTAGTTTACTTCCTCTACCTTCATTTAAATCACCATTAATTATCAAAGAAGCCATTGCAGTTCCATGAATACGGTTAGCCGCTGGATAATCTCTTTCAAAATCATCAGGATCATCAATAATAAGACTATTCTGAAGATCTAAGTGGTTAGACAACGGTAAACCATCGAACAAAGCTATTCTTGGGGCTATAACATTCTCAGGATCTAAGTGATTTATTTCATCGCTAGTAGCGGTTTCAGTTACGGCTTCATCACTATTCCATAAAGGTTGAGCCGTCATCTGACCTAATGGCCTAAATAACATAACTTGGTCACATCGGATAAGACTCACACTTTCTTCACTCAAAAGGTTATTGATCTGACCATATGGAAGCTCAAGCAATAAAGACTGATAATGTATTTCGGGTATACAGCAAGAACTAATAACCTGCCCACCGAGCTCTTGAGTTAAAAGCTCGACATTTTCTTGAGCTAAATTTCGTTTTACTTCATCTACTCGAAACCATAATTCGGCCTCAAAGCGAACATTTACTTCAAAATCATATTCAAGAGCTTCAGCCCAATAGTCGAGAATACCAGTATTTTGTAGTCGATCTTGTACTCCCCAATAGCGAATATCTTTCAGTAAGCGGAATAGATCTCGAAACTTTGTAAACCCCCTCTCAAAAACCATCTTAGGTTCTTGGATAAACCTCCTCCATAGTGAGAGCAGTTCATTTATTGCTCTTCTATCTGAAAGTACTAGCATTACTTGGCCATTTAATTGAGCTTCAGTATTATTGCCTGTGCTATAAAAATCACTATTAGGCTCAATGCCTCGTAATTCAAATTCGCCAAGCCACTCTAGACCATCGATTTTTCTTACTGCTTTAAAAAAATCAGTAACACTCCCATAGGTCTCAATAACAACTGTATATTCAGGATCTACCCCTGCGACATCATGTTGTAATTCAATTCGCCGATTGTCTAAAGCATCTTCTAAACGAGAAAACTTAGGGCCTAAAATCTCAGCTTGTCTACCTACTGATGGAATATTCGGTGGAGCTCCTCCACCATTTCGCTTAGATGGATCTGTTTTATTAGGAGTAGGAAATAGAAGTAATGGACGTTGATTCATGCATTGTTCCTTTGCGTGATTGAAGATGAAGTTCTTTCAGACCAAGTTTTTAGGGTTTTTGAAATAATGCCTCTGATGTTGCTATTTGGCTGGCTTAAAACATACTTCCTTAGTATAACTCTACCGAACTCTTCTATCTCTGAAAAATTAGATCCATAGAGCCTTTTAGCCAATGTTTCATGCGCATACTCTAATTCAATATTATTTTTATTTTCAAAAACTTTGAACCACTTTTGTATTTGAGAAAGAGTTGGTTGAGGAACCTCTAATCTCAATTGGAAACGTCGCCAAACAGCTTTATCTAACAACTCTGAGTGATTTGTTGCAGCAATGACTATAACGTGGCTAGGTAACGAATCTATTTGAATGAGCAAGGAACTTACCACTCTCTTAATCTCACCCGTTTCATTTGTATCACCGCGTTCCTTACCCAATGTTTCAAACTCATCAAATAAGAGAACACACCTTCTAGTTGAGGCATACTCTATGACTTTTCTTAGCCTAGATGCTGTTTCACCAAGATACGAACCTATGATTTCTTCGTATCTTACGACAAGGAGCGGTACCATCATTGACTCTGCAATGGCTTCTGCTAATGATGTTTTACCGTTCCCAGGAGGACCAATGAGTAAAACTCGATTTCGGGGCTCTAAACTGTATGATCTTAATAAATCTACACGATTCTGCTCTTCGACTAATTCTTGAAGTGGTTCATAAACTGAATCAGATATGATTAAATCCGAAAACCTTAATCTAGGGGAAATTTCATTGACGTAATTAGAGAGTTTACTTTCCTGCTTTGAAGGGCTATTTAATACAGAGTTAGAAGTACTTAATTTCAACAATTCTCTTTCTAATCGCCCAGCAATTAGGTGATGATTTTTCTGCCTTTCATCTGCAATTAAAGACTCTACAACTCTTTTGAATTGTATTTTATCGCCCAAGGCACCCGCTTTAACTAAGCTAATTAACTTTTCTGATCTAGCCATTATTATTGTCCATCCTATACAACATTACACACTTTTAAATATTTAGCCTCACTCTAAAACAGCGTGCTATAGCTAGCTGTGTATGTATTGCATTAAGAACCCCTGACACTTAAAAGCGATATATTTCAACAGTAAAATATAGCATATAATAAAAACTAGAACACTCTAATATTAACACAATATGTGGACTTCCCAGCTTTCAATTTTAAAGTTTAAGAACTCTTAGTAAACACCTAAAAGGTTTGACTTTTTATTCTGTGTAAATTCTTTATCAGGAAGGGTTATAAGATTGCTCACAACATTACTTTTTATTGTACCTTCAAGAAAGCCAATGGGGCCAAATCTTGACTTCATACATCATAATTTCCACTGTGGATTATCGCTATTTGCTTAAGCTGAGCTGAGCATACGACTTAAAACTCATCACTTATCCTAAAATTGAGACACAAAAAAGCCCGCAGTGTTAACT
>NZ_WTKW01000341.1:0-4419 GCF_011378745.1 Pseudoalteromonas sp. Z1A6 | reverse complement strand
AACGCTTCTAAAATGGCTTTTAGTTTATCGCGGTCATCACCTTGCACTTCAATAATGCCTTCTTTTACTGCGCCGCCTTGGCCCATTTTGCTTTTTATAGTTTTAGCTAACTTTTTTAAATCATGATCTTTTGGATCAATGCCTACAACTAACATTACGCCTTTGCCTTTACGTCCTTTTGTTTGACGCTCAATGCGAATAAAACCATCTTTAAAAAGCTTAGCTTCTAACTCTTTTTCTGGTTTTGGCCGGTCAATGCGACCCGTACTTGTTGAATATACTAAGTGACTATCACTCATACCTTACCTTTATGGATAAAAATTAATTAAATATTGGCGTAAATGATAGCAAATTTGAAGTTGTGTGTTTTTCTTTTTGCTAAATACTTTTAACAGGTTATATTTAGTTCAAAGGAAATATTATTGGAGTTTACTATGAGTTTAACTAAGAATGAATCAGTCGATGGCACTACATTAACAATACAAATTAAAGGTAAGTTTGACTTTAATTTAGTGCAATCTTTTCGCCAAGCTTATGCCCAAATGAGCGAAAAAACAGTAAAGGTTATTATCGATTTAAGAGAGACTGACTACATGGATAGCTCAGCACTTGGCATGTTACTTAACATGAAAAAAACAATTGATAGCCAAGTGAAAACTATCGAAATAAGCAATTGCCAACCACAGCTTAGAAAAATTCTACAAATTTCACGTTTTGATAAAAAGTTTGATATTAGCTAATGATACATGTGTTAATTGTAGATGATCAGGCGCTCAATCGCATTTTACTAAGTAAAATGCTTGAGCAAGAGGGTTATAAAATATCAGTGGCTTATAACGGGCTAGATGCACTTAATGTACTTAAAAGAGAGCAAATAGACGTTGTTTTACTTGATGTTTTAATGCCTGTAATGGATGGTTTTGAAGCTGCTGAAAAAATAAAGCAGCAGTATAGTGAAGTTTACTTACCGATTATTTTTATAACCTCCTTAGAAGATCAAGCAAGTTTTGAGCGCTGCCTCGAAGTGGGTGGCGATGACTTTATTCATAAACCATTTGAAAAAGTTATTCTGCATGCAAAAATTAAAGCACATATTCGCACCAGAGAGCTGAGTAAAAAAGCAAACCAACAAAAGAAATTGCTTGAATATCATCATAATCAAATTGAACGTGAACACGAAATAATTGAGCATATTTTTAATAACTCATTAGAAAACCAAGGTAAGTTTAAAGAGTATTTAGATTTTAATTTATCACCGGCCTCTATGTTTAACGGCGATATGTTTTTAGTAGCGCAAAGCCCAATCGGTAATTTGTATTGCATGTTGGGAGATTTTACGGGTCACGGCCTTGCAGCAGCTATTGGTGCATTACCAACTTCTCGTGTTTTTTATACTATGGTACAAAAAGGCATGGCGGTTAACGATATTGCCTGTGAGCTAAATACACTACTGTACAACCTACTACCTGGGCATATGTTTTGTGCTGCAACCATTATAGAGCTTAGTGCATCAGGTAAAAGTGTTTCTGCATGGATGGGCGGCTTACCCGATGCCTACCTAATAGATAAAGACGGTAATGTAAAACAAACATTAGAATCACAGCATATGGCGCTAGGGATTTTAGATGAACAAGAATTTGAATATGAAGTTATTCATTTTGAAACAAATAGTAATACTCGCCTTGTATTAGCGACCGACGGAATTATAGAAACAGCAAACAAAAAAGATATATTTTTTGGGGAAGAACGTTTTTTGCAAACCTTAAAAAGTAAGTCGATGATTAGTAGTGAAGATATAGTTGCTAACGTTACTGAGTTTGCAGATGGTACTAAACAACAAGACGATTTAAGCATTGTTTTACTAAACTGCCTGCCTTTAGTTCCTGAGGAGCAAGAGCGAGAAGCATTTTCTACTTTAGCTTTTAATTTATCTTTGAGTTTAAACTCAGAACAAATAAAAAAAACAGACCCCGTTTACGACGTCGTTAATATTTTGAGCAGTGTTGAGGGATTAAATGCCCATCGTTCTAATATATTTTTACTGTTGTCTGAGGCTTATAATAACGCGCTTGATCATGGTGTATTAGGCCTTAACTCAGAAATTAAAAAACAAGAAGACGGCTTTTTTCGATATTACGAGTTGAGAGAGGCTGCCCTTGCTAAACTTACAGATGCCATGATTATTATTGATATGCGCTATTGCCCCGACACGCTCAGTTTATATTTTATTATTTGCGATTCAGGCCGAGGGTTTAGTAGTAAGCACGATGAGTTGGCAAAGGCTAATAACGAATTTGGCAGAGGGGTGTCTTTATTAGAAGAAATAGCCGAAAAAGTCACTTATAACGCCAGTGGTAACCAAGTTGAAATGTGCTACAAGTTGAGCTAGCTCTGTAAAAATATCCATGCTATTATTCTCGAAACTTTAGATGTATGGATGGCCAAATGATTTCTTCTTACTTAAAACAAGCACAACTTAGTACTAATCCAGCTTTGATTTTAACAGAGCTTGAAAAGCTTGATCTACATTTAGCAAACACTGCTTTGCCTGATGTGTGTTGGGAGTATCAAATACCTGAGCTTGGCGAGGGCGGTGCATGTAGTTTATTTGGTTACTTACAAGATGAGCCATTCAAATTAACTGACTATATTAAAAATGATGAGCAAACACAGTTTAAGCTGGCTACTTTACAAAGTATTGTAAGCTACATTGAGCAGCAAACGGGCGTTGATTGGTATGGTATTTATCAATCAACTAATACCCCTGAAGGTAATCAACTATTAAAATTGGCTTATCATGGAGCGCCTAGTCGTCCGTTGTTTCCTTTAACGCAAGCATTTGCGGCTGGCAGTAACAACGTACAGGTTGCGCTATCTCACAAGGGCCGCATTATTAATAACGTTGAAACGTATTTATCACAAGGTGGTGAATACTACACATGCGATCCTAAAGTTAAATCAGAAACCTGCCTACCTTTATTTAATGCACAAAATGAATGCGTTGGTATTGTAGATGCAGAAGCCTTTAAAAATGATTTTTTTGATGAAAAGACGCTTGCCGTTTTAATTGCATGTTGTATTAAAATTCCTCACTTTCTAGTGTAAATAACGCTAGTCAATATGATGTGCTTTTATGTTAAGCTTAGCTTAACAGCTAACCCCTAAATAACGATAAGAGATAGCCAATGTTCTCAGTATTAAAACCATTACCAACAGATCCTATTCTTGGCCTTATGGCGGCCTATAAACAAGATACAAACCCTAATAAAATTGATTTAGGTGTAGGTGTCTACAAAGATGAGCAAGGCAATACACCGGTCCTTAAAGCGGTTAAAAAAGCTGAAGCGTTTCGTCTTGAAAACGAAATGAGCAAATCTTACATTGGTTTAGCGGGTAATTTAGATTACTGCCAAAAAATGGAGCAGTTACTATTAGGTGAGCATCAAGTATTACTAGCTAACCGCGTACGTACTGCGCAAGCTCCTGGTGGTACGGGTGCACTTCGTGTTGCAGCTGAATTTATTAAGCGTTGTAATACAGACGCGACTGTTTGGGTAACTAACCCAACATGGGCTAACCATATTAGCTTGTTTGAAGCTGCAGGCTTAACAGTAAAAGAATACCCATATTACGATTACGAAAATAAAGATTTATTGTTTGATGAAATGATCAACACACTTAAACAAGTGCCTAAAGGTGATGTGGTTTTACTGCATGCATGTTGTCATAACCCAAGCGGTATGGATTTAAACGAAACACAGTGGAACACGGTTGCCGAACTGGCAAAAGAAGTTGGCTTTACACCACTTGTTGATATTGCGTACCAAGGCTTTGGTGCCTCACTTGAAGAAGATGCACGTGGCTTACGTATTTTAGCCGATGCAGTAGAAGAGCTAATTATTTGTTCTTCATGTTCTAAAAACTTTGGCTTATACCGCGAGCGTATTGGTGCATGTTCACTAATTGCAAAAGACAGCGCAACAGCAGATATTTCAAACTCTGTAATGCTAAGCGTTGTACGTAGTATTTACTCAATGCCGCCAGCGCATGGTGCTGACATTGTTAATACTATTTTAAGCAGTACAGAGCTTACACAATTGTGGCACTCTGAGCTTGATGAAATGCGTAGTCGTATAAATGGCTTACGTAGCTTAATTAAAGAAAGCTTAGCAACTAAAGATATTGCTCAAGACTTCTCATTTATTGAACGCCAAAACGGTATGTTTTCTTTCTTAGGTATTAATAAAGAGCAAATTGCTCGCCTACAAAAAGAATACGGCATTTACATAGTTGGCTCTAGCCGCGTAAATGTTGCAGGTGTTAGTCATTCAAATATTGAATACTTTTCAAATGCTGTAGCTGACGTTTGTAAATAAACGCAGTTAATATAAAAAACCGCACATCATAATGATGTGCGGT
>NZ_WTKW01000340.1:0-4426 GCF_011378745.1 Pseudoalteromonas sp. Z1A6 | reverse complement strand
GCTTAGATATTTATTTAATGTTTAATAAAGGTTTTAAATGTAACGTTGGCTGTGAACAATATAATAAGCATTAAAAAGCCCTTACTATTTACTTAGCAAGGGCTTTTTATAATTGAGAACTTAGAGTTTAGCGCCTAGCGCATCGTTACAAATTCTTCCGAGCCTGTTGGGTGAATAGCAACAACGGCATCAAAATCAGCTTTAGTAGCGCCCATTTTCATGGCAACTGCAAAACCTTGAATCATTTCATCAACCGCAAAACCAATACCATGTAGGCCAACTACTTTTTCGTCTGGGCCGGCACATACAAGTTTCATTTTACAAGGCTGGCGATGTTTAGTTACCGCTGTGTACATAGCCGTAAAACCAGATTGGTAAATTTTAACGTTTTCTTCGCCATACTGAGAAATAGCTTCTTGCTCAGTTAAACCAATAGTACCAATCGGTGGATGACTAAATACAACGGTAGGAACTAAGCTGTAATCCATTTTTAAATCATCTGGTAGCTCTTTATTAAATAAACGCTCAGATAAAGTACGGCCTGCTTTTACTGCTACTGGTGTAAGTTCAATACCGTTTTCGATGATATCGCCAACCGCATAAACGTTTTTAGCTGTGGTATTTTGAAACTCATCAACTTTTACAAAACCACTGCTGTTTACTTCTACGCCTGCTGCTGCAACGTTAATAGCATTAGTTGTTGGTTCGCGGCCAATGGCCCAAATTACTTGGTCAACGTTATGAGTTTTGCCGTTATCTAAATGCAGTGTTACAGAGCCGTCATCTTCTTTAACCAATTTATTTGGTACAGAGTGAGTATGTAAAGTAGGGCCTTCGGCAGCCATTACTTCAACAAGCGTATCTACTATATATGGGTCAAAACTACGAAGTGGGGCATGCTTACGTACAAATAAATGAGTCTCAGTACCTAAACCATGTAATACACCAGCAAGCTCAACGGCTATGTAGCCTGCGCCTATTACTGCAACGCGTTTAGGTTGCTCTTTTAATTCAAAAAAGCCATTTGAATCGATACCGTGTTCAGCACCTTCAATATGCGGAATGCTTGGGCGGCCGCCTACTGCAATTAATATATGATCGGCTGTGTAGTGCTCGCCGTTTACTTCAACTGTTTTATTATCTACAAATTTAGCAAAGCCTTTAATTACAGTAACGCCATTGCTAGCAAGGCCACTGTCATAACCTTTATGAATTCGGCCTATATAGGCTTCACGGCTTTCTACTAATTTGCTCCAGTCAAAGCCTTTAACTTCAACATTAAAGCCGTAATCTGGGGCATATAAATTAATTGCTTCGGCAACCTGAGCACCGTGCCACATTACTTTTTTAGGTACACAGCCCACGTTTACACATGTGCCACCCATGTGTTTTGCTTCTATAAGTGCTACTTTAGCGCCACGCATTGCCGCTCTATTTGCAGAGGCAATACCACCACTGCCACCACCGATTGCAATATAATCAAAGTGTTGTGTCATTTTATGTCCTTAGGCGTTGAGTTTTATGCGCATTAGCATAACATTAAGTTTTAAAAATAAAGAGTGTTTAGGTGACCTATGTTTAGTAAAAAAACATTCAAATTTCTTGCTCAGCTTGATCAAAACAATAATAGAGACTGGTTTAACGACCATAAATCACAATATGAGGAATACGTAAGAGAGCCCGCTTTAGATTTCATTAGGCAAATGCAAGCACCACTTGCTGAGGTTTCTAGCCATTTTGTCGCATCAGATAAAAAAGTGGGCGGTAGCTTAATGAGAATCCATAAAGACGCGCGTTTTAGTAAAGATAAAACCCCATATAAAACTAATGTAGGGATTCAATTTCGCCATTTTATGGGAAAAGACGTACACGCCCCGGGGTTTTACTTTCACTTAGCAAATGACGAATGTTTTATAGGTGCGGGTATTTGGCGACCAGAATCAAAGGCGCTTAACGCAATTAGAACCTGCATAGATGAAAACCCAAATAGCTATAAAAAAGCAATTTATAATGAGCAATTTAAATCTATATACGGAATGTCAGGAGAATCGCTAAAGCGCCCGCCAAGAGGGTTTGAAAAAGAGCACCCATTAATAAATGAGCTCAAGCGAAAAGACTTTATAGCCATGAGCCCACTTACTCAAAAACAAGTATGCAGTAATAACCTAGTTGATACGGTGTTAGAACGTTATAAAGTGGCCGACTCATTAATGGGTTATTTGTGTTTTGCTCTGGAGCAACCCTATTAAAATTACACAACTTAAAAACAGTTGAGTTGTTTTTTTACTTTTAGACCCAATTTAAAATGTAATGCATTAACGCAAAGAGAGTATTTATGAGCAACCCACTAATTGGCCTTGAAGGCTTACCACCATTTTCAAAAATAAAGCCTGAGTACGTAGTACCAGCACTAAAAGACGGTATTGAGCTTTGTCGTAAAGCCATTGATGACGTGTTAGCTAAAGGCTCGTATACGTGGGATGACTTAGTATTACCCCTTGAAGAAGCCGACGATAAATTATCGCGCATGTTCTCCCCTGTATCGCATTTAAATTCAGTAATGAATAACGACGAATTACGCGAAGCTTACGAGCAGTGCTTACCGTTAATATCTGAATATTCAACATTTGTAGGTCAGCATCAAGGTTTATACAACGCGTATAATACGCTTTATAACAGCGACGAATTTAAAACGCTGACTACAGCACAACAAAAAACAATTACTAATGCGCTTCGTGATTTTAAATTATCGGGTATTGCATTAGCGCCGAAGCAGCAAAAACGCTACGGCGAAATTAGCGCGCGTTTATCAGAACTTGCCTCAAAATTTGGCAACAACGTAATGGATGCCACACTTGCTTGGCACAAACACATTACTGATGAGAGTGATTTAGCAGGCTTGCCAGAATCAGCTCTTGCACTTGCAGCCGACACAGCAAAAAGTAAAGAATTAGATGGCTGGTTATTTACACTCGATTTCCCGTCGTATTTACCAATAATGGCTTACGCAGATAACCGCGAATTACGCAGAGAAACCTATACCGCGTTTTCTACGCGCGCATCAGATCAAGGCCCTAACGCCGGTGAGTTTGATAACTCAGCAATTATGAGCGAGGAGCTTGCGCTTCGTCATGAACTTGCACTGTTACTAGGATTTAACAGCTACGCTGAAAAGTCACTAGCGACTAAAATGGCCGAAACACCAGAACAAGTATTCTCATTTTTAGAAGACCTAGCAGCTAAATCAAAACCACAAGCAGAGCAAGAAGTCGCAGAGCTAAAAGCCTATGCTGAGCAAAAACACGGTATTTCTGAATTAGAAGCATGGGATTTTGGTTACTACAGCGAAAAGCTTAAGCAAGAAAAGTACGCTATTTCAGATGAAGTACTACGTCCTTACTTCCCAGCAAATAAAGTACTTAGCGGCTTATTCGAAACCGTTAATCGCTTATTTGGTATTAGCGTAAAAGAAGTTACCGATTTTGATACTTATCACAAAGATGTACGATTTTTTGAAATTGTAGATAGCAGTGGCACGTTACGTGGTCGCTTTTATCTTGATTTATATGCACGCGACCACAAACGCGGTGGTGCGTGGATGGACGACTGTATGGGTCGTAAAGTACGTGCTAACGGCGAGTTACAAACTCCGGTGGCTTATCTAGTGTGTAACTTTAATAAAGCAGTTGGCGACAAACCTGCGCTGTTTACTCATGATGAAGTAACTACTTTATTTCATGAGTTTGGTCATGGTATTCACCACATGCTTACACAAGTTGATGCCGCGCCAGTGGCAGGCATTAATGGTGTAGCGTGGGATGCGGTAGAGCTTCCTAGTCAGTTTTTAGAAAATTGGTGTTATGACGAAGAAGCCCTGAGCTTTATTTCAGGTCATTATGAAACGGGTGAGCCGTTACCTAAAGAGTTACTTGATAAGTTACTTGCTGCTAAAAACTATAACTCAGGCATACAAATGCTGCGTCAAATTGAGTTTTCGTTATTCGATTTTAAAATCCATAACGATTACAAAGTGGGTGAGCAATGCCAAATTCAAGCAGTACTAAACGATGTACGTAGCCGTACATCAATCGTTAAACCGCCAGAGTTTAACCGTTTTCAAAATGGTTTTAGCCATATTTTTGCCGGTGGTTATAGTGCAGGTTACTACTCGTATAAATGGGCTGAAGTACTTTCTGCTGATGCATTTTCTAAATTTGAAGAAGAAGGTATTTTTAACGCTGAAACAGGGCAAGCCTTCATGCAAAATATTTTAGAAAAAGGCGGTAGCGAAGAGCCAATGGAATTATTTAAAAAGTTCCGTGGTCGTGAGCCAAATGTCGACGCGTTACTACGCCATAGCGGTATTGCTGTTTAAAAATTAATATTTAGCACAAATCAAATTAAAGCGCCTTCTTAATGGCGCTTT
>NZ_WTKW01000034.1:0-19431 GCF_011378745.1 Pseudoalteromonas sp. Z1A6 | reverse complement strand
AATAAATTTGAGCCTTAAAACATTGTTTAAAAATTACTATAAATTATATTTCAAATTTGTAGTTAAATTTAACACCTACCGTAAGCGGGCGATTAATGTAATGGCCGTAGTTACGTTGTATGTCGGCGCCATTAGCTGATGTTATATCTGCATCTGAGCGACGAACGGATGTAACCGCGTATTTGTTGAATAGGTTATCAACATATAGCGTAGTTGACCATGCATCAGCCGTTAATTTAGCTGATATATTACTCAAACTGTAACCTGGTAGTGTTTCGCCGTTATCACGAAGTCCTACTCTTGAAAGCACGTCGCTTTGCGCGGTTAAACCGTAGTTAATATCAAGCGTTTTGTCGTTAAACACGTCTGTTTGATAGTTTACACCCATCGAAAATTGGTTTTCAGGCGAACCTGGCAAACGGTCGCCGTCTTCTGCGCCACCGGTACCATCGGCATTAAACAAAAATGGTGCGTCTGATGTTAGTTCTGCTTTTGTGTAAGCGTACGTAGCGTAAACCGAAAACGAGTCAGATAAAATAGCGCGGGTTGAAATTTCTACCCCTTTTGCATTAGCGCTACCTGCGTTTGAAAGGTACGTTAATTGACCTATATCTGTAGCGCCCGTAATTTGTGCATCATCCCAATCTACGTTAAATAACGCGGCGTTAAAGTGTAGTTGGCTTCTAAACCATGTACTTTTAAAGCCTAGCTCGTAGTTTGTTGTGGTGTCGGCTTCATACAATAATTCGTCAGGTTTACCACAACCTGTTTGTTGATCCTCAATAATTGGATCAGGGCAAGACACTAACCCATTTGAGCCGCCAATTCTAAAGCCTTCACTTACTGTTACATAACCCATTACTGAGTCAGTGAACTGGTATTTAGCATTAAATTTAAATAAGTTACCGTTATCGCCTGCTTCGTCTTTTTCGTATGCAACGGTGGTTACATCAGGATCTACTCCACCATACAATGTATTTGCTAGCGGGAAGTCAAAAGCCGCTTGCGACTCTATATCGTATTTGTAAAAACGGGCACCAATGGTCACATCTAATTTGTCGGTAACTTGGTAGCCAACTTCACCAAATAGTGCAGACTCAGTGACGGTACTTTTTGTAAGCTCTAAGTATTCTAATGAGTCAGGTCTTAGCTGCTCGCCACCAAAGTTATCGATAGCGAATTGGTCAAACCCAGGCGTAAACTCTCGGCTTGACGCTTCGGTTTCTGTTTTGTTGTAAAAGCCACCCACAATCCAGTTAAAGTCGCTGTCGCCTTGCGACACTAAGCGAATTTCTTGAGTGAAGGTATCTTCTTCGTCAATTTCACGGGTAAACGTTGAAAACGAAGGAAACTCTTCATAACCGTAATCAAGACGAATAAGTAAGTCTGTTTGGTCGCGTTGGCCGTCGGCATCAAAGCTCGAAATACCGGTTGCTGATACGAGCTCTGCAAAACCTAGGTCGGCTTTTAGTTCAAGGCTTAGTAATTGATCTTTTTTCTCGCGAGGCTCTTCAAAGCGATAAGCCGATTCGTATTTACCTATTACGTCGCTTAAGCCGTTGTTTGCATTAAGGCTGTTGTAATGAACAATCGAGCGACCTTCGCTGTCTTGGTTTTGGTAAAAGTAGTTAAGCGTACCTTCAAACGATTCATTTGGTTTAAAGCGAACAGAAATACGACCAGTAGTGGTGGTTTCGCCGTTGGCGTCTTTTACATTTTTAAGGTTGTTATTAACTGCTGAGCTATCGCTCCAATCTGGATCTGGCAACGATACGCCTGGCTCGCGTACTACGTAACCGTAATCGATAAAACCCGGATCTTCATATACATTTAAGCTGGCGCGTACTGCTAATTTATCTTCGATAATAGGAAGGTTAAATATAAAACCGCCTTCGCCACCTAAAGAGTCACTTTCTTTTGTTTGAAATAGGTCGCCGTATACTTCAAGCGATGTAAAATCAAGCTCAGGCTGTTTAAGCATGTAGCGAATTGCACCGCCTAATGTGCCTGCACCATAAAGGGTGCCTTGTGGCCCAATTAATACTTCAACACGCTCAATATCTACTAGGCGCATATCTACCGAAACAGGAATTTCGTTAATGTAAGTAGATACTGTGCCGCCATCTGATGATGGACCAGATGAATTAGTATTTAAACCACGAACAATAATAGGCGAGCCTGAGCGGCCACCTTGATCAGTAATTGTTAAACCAGGTACCCAGCGTGCTACATCCGCAAGCTCATTGATATTTTGATCTTTCATAATATCTGCATCAAGGGCTGTAATATTTAGCGGTGCATTTTGCACAGAGCCGCTGCGCCTTGTTGCTGTAACTTCGATTACTTCGAGTGATTTGTTTTTAGCTGCAACTTCTTCTTGAGCAAGTGCGGCATTAGGCAATAAAAATACGCTAGAAACAGCGCTCGAAATAGCCAAGGTTAACAAGCTTGGTTTAAACATAAAAAGTGATCCCCGGTTCAAAAGTTTTACATTAGTAAATTAAGTTAAGCAGTTTATCAGGGAGTGAAGTAGCTTGGAATATCTAAATTGAATTTTAATTCACTTTTATAGAATAAATATGGTTGGTGTGTGGGGTTTTTATTTAGTTAATAGGCAATACAAGCAATAGCTTAGTGCTATTAGGTACAGTTAGGTTAAAAATCACACCCTTGTTTAAAGGTAAATAGTCATTCATTTTTTAAAGATGGTGTTATGGCGTGCTCGTTAAACAAATTATTACATTAAAATTAATATTTCATAATGTCATTACTTATACTTTTATTGGCACTGTTAAAGTGTATTTTGATCCCCATTAAGAGTGTTAAGTCGCCATTATTAGTGACAGTTTACGTTATTGAGTGAGCGTGTTTGATTGCCGCTTCGTATTCTCTTTTTTATTTTGTCCGCACTTTTTTGTGCGTGTTTTTAAGGATTAACAATGAGCCAACTATTTTCGCCTTTATCACTTGGGCAAGTAACGTTAGATAACCGAATTATTATTGCACCCATGTGCCAGTATTCAGCAAACAATGGCGCTGCTAGCGATTGGCATACTATTCATTTAGGCCAATTGAGTTTGAGTGGTGCTGGGTTACTTATTTTAGAAGCAACAGCAGTAAACCCAGTAGGGCGTATTAGCTACGGCGATTTAGGGCTTTGGAATAACGAAACCCAGCAAGCGCTAGGTAAAAGCCTAATAGCAGTAAGGCAATACAGCCCTATGCCTATTGGTATTCAGTTAGCACATGCTGGGCGCAAAGCATCCACTGAAAAACCATGGGACGGTGGCGATGCGATTGCACCTGATGATGTTAATGGCTGGCAAACGCTCGCACCTTCGGCAATTGCGTACGACGATAAAAGCCCAGTACCAAAAGCAATGAGCCAATCTGACATAGATTCACTAATTAAAGATTTTGTAAGTGCAGCTAAACGCGCTGATGAACTCGGCCTTGATTTAATCGAGCTACATGGTGCGCACGGTTACCTGTTACACCAGTTTTTGTCGCCACTTTCAAACAAGCGCGATGACAACTACGGTGGTAGCCTAGAAAACAGAATGCGTTTATTGCTTGATGTGTTTAAAGCGGTAAGAGCGGTATTTCCTAGTGAAAAAGCGGTAGGTGTGCGTATTTCGGCAACTGATTGGGTTGAAGGCGGCTGGGATTTAGATCAATCGATAGTGCTTAGTAAAGCGCTTGATGAACTCGGCTGTGACTTTATTCATGTAAGTACTGCGGGTTTAAGTCCTGAGCAACAAATACCAGTAAAACCTAATTTTCAGGTACCGTTTGCAACAGCTATTAAAGAAGCTGTGAATATGCCTGTTATAGCGGTGGGTTTAATTACTGAGGCGCAACAAGCCGAGGATATTATTAGTGAGCAGCAAGCCGATGGTGTAGCGCTGGCGCGTGGCATTTTATATAACCCGCATTGGCCGTGGCATGCAGCTGCAGAGCTTGGCGCTACAGTAACTGCACCTAAACAGTATTTACGCTCAAGCCCACATGGGCAGCCATCACCAATTAAGTAAAACGAAGTTTTTTGTAAAAACCCAACCCGCGTTTGCTGGTTGGGTTTTATTATTTTTATAAAGTAGAGACACACATGACCCAACCAGGCGTTTCACCACAACCACTTAGCAATACTCTCGTTACTATTATTGCTTTGTGTTGCGGTCTTATTGTTGCCAATATTTACTACGCTCAACCTATTATTGAGTTGCTTGCCCCTGAAGTTGGATTAAGTGCGCACAGTGCTAGCCTTATCGTATCGCTTACACAAATAGGCTACGCTTTGGGGTTGTTTTTTTTAGTGCCATTAGCTGACTTAATTGAAAATAAGCGTTTAATGCTTATTACTTTAGCTGTGTCGTTTTTGAGTTTGGTGGGTACGGCACTTGCTGATTCACCTAATGTAATGCTTATTTTATGTTTAATGATAGGTATGAGCTCGGTTTCTGTTCAGGTGCTTATTCCGCTTGCTGCGCATTTATCGTCTGACGAGAAGCGCGGACAGGTTCTTGGCAATATTATGGCGGGTCTCCTGCTAGGTATTTTGCTGGCAAGACCTATATCGAGTTTAATAGCCGATCACTTTGGTTGGCGTGCTGTATTTTACTTTGCAGCAGGGTGTATGGTGTTTATTGCAGGCGTAATTTATTTTGCTATTCCAAGCAGGCAACCTACCCATAAAACAACGTATTTTAAGTTATTAAAATCGCTTAAACAGTTAATGATTAGCCAACCAGTGCTGCGCCAACGTTCACTTTTTCAAGCATTAATGTTTGCATCGTTCAGTTTATTTTGGACGAGCGTACCGGTTGTGCTTGCCCGTGAGTATGGTTTATCGCAATCAGAAATAGCACTGTTTGCACTTGTCGGTGCGGCAGGTGCTATAGCAGCCCCTATTGTTGGGCGTTTGGCCGACAAAGGCTATACACATCAGGTCTCTTTACTTGCAAAAGTTATAGCAGCTGGTTGCTTTTTACCCAGTTTGTTTGATTTACCTTACGGGATAGTAATTTTAGCGTTAACGGGTGTGTTTATTGATTTTGCTGTGCAAGCCAATATGGTACTTGGGCAACGCGCAGTTTACGCACTAGAGCCACAAAGCCGAGCACGTTTAAACGCTATTTACATGACCAGTATATTTGTAGGTGGTGCAGTGGGGTCGCTTATTGCCAGCCCGTTATATGAAGCAGGTGGTTGGACAGGTATTGCCCTGGTTGCTACGGGTATGCCGCTTATTTCGTTGATTGGGTATTTGGTTACAACTAACAAGCAAAGTAAGGCGGTAAGCTAATTACGTTGCTACAAAAAAGCCACTGCTTACGCGGTGGCTTTATTTTTTAGAATTAGTCGATTACAGTTTTTATTTAAGCAACCTGTTTTTTTGCGTTTGAAAACGAGCTACCAACAGATGCAACTATCACAAGTAAAATAGCTAGCCACTGCCATAAAGTAAGTAACTCACTTAAAATAATAAACCCTGCGAGCGAAGCTATTGCAGGCTCTAAACTCATCATTACGCTAAACCCTTGTGAAGGCATGTTACGCAGTGCAACCATTTCAAGTGTGTAAGGCAGTGCGCTTGATAAAATAGCAATACCAATACCCAGTGGGATAATTTCCCACGTAAACGCGGCGCTTTGCATAATGCCGCCGTATGGTACTAGCACTATAGCGGCAACGGTCATACCCAATGCGACAGTTGCTCCACCAGAGCTTTGTGTGCCCGTTTTTTTACCAAATAATATATAACCTGCCCAACATGCACCGGCACCAAGCGCAAGCGCTACACCCAATGGATCAAGGCTGTCTTGGCCGCTCATATCAGGAAGCAGAAGCAAAATACCGGCAATAGCACAGGCAACCCAAAATAAGTCACGTTTGCGGCGTGATGAAAATAAGGCAACAGCAAGCGGGCCTGTAAATTCAAGCGCTACACCAATGCCTAGTGGAATGCGTTCAATGGCGTAATAAAACAAAATGTTCATGCCGCCTAAACTTAAACCATACACAATTATAGGAATACGATTACCAGAAGTAGGTAAGTGTTTCCAAGGTTTAAACACTAAGCAAAGTATAAAGGCAGAAAAACCAAGCCTAAGGGCAGTTGTACCTTCAGGACCAACAATAGGAAAAAGCTGTTTTGCAAATGACGCGCCCGTTTGAATGGTCATCATAGCAAGCAGTACACACACTATAGCCAGTAAATAACTTTTTGAAGATGCTTGCATTTTAATCCTTGAGTTGAGTAACTCTATCAATTAGTTATGTAATGCAGGGAGTATAAAAGCTAAACCCGCCCGATATTAATGGCGGCATAGTATCTTTTTTTAAATTTATAGGTAAGTGTTTGCGACCAAAAATAGCGCAATTAAAAGTATATTAAATAGGGCGGGTAAATAAAGTAAGAGGTAAAGTTAGCAAACAGGCGTTTGCTAACTTTAATCAGTTGGTTAAAATGCCTTAGTGGGCACTTTTATTAACTAAGCCATCAAGCGAGTAGAGGCCTCGTTTTTCATCATTTTTGCGTTTAATTTCTTCAAGTGCGCGCGATTCTACGGCATCAAATAAAGCATTAATTAAGCGGTTAAAATGTTTGTGCATTGCGGTGCGCGCTGCATTTGCATCATGCGACTTTAGGGCTGTATAAATAGCGGTGTGTTCGTCCATAACGCACTCGTTATTGTTTTTACACACACTGCCATAGTCAGCAACAATTTGTGGGTTTGTTAAACGTAAATCCCACAAGTTAGACACTGCAAATTCAAGTGCTTTATTGCGCGTTGCTCTAGCTATAATTTCGTGGAACTCACGGTCGGCTTGCTCAACATAAAGGCCTTTTTCCATGGCAATTAATGTTTTATTTAGTTGCTCTAGTTCTTCTTCTGTAATGCTTTGAGCAGCTAAAGCGGCAATTTCGCCTTCAATTAATGCGCGAGCTTGAGTAAGTTCAAATGCACTGATCTCTTTTGATTTTATAGATGCATTTTTTTGTTCTACTACGTAAACACCAGAGCCGGTTTTAACTTCAACTCGGCCACGTACTTCTAATGCGATAATAGCTTCTCTAATGGTAGGGCGACTTACATCAAACATTTCTGCAAGTTCACGTTCAGGTGGTAAACGACTCCCAGCAGAAAATTCGCCTTGATTTATTAAAGACTCAATTTTATCAACTATGCGCCAAAATAAGCGACGATTACCCATACTTTACCTTCATTACCTTAAGGAATAATGGCCTCTGGGGCCTAAAAGTCAAAACCAACTGTTAATACCAGAGGTTACCTCAAAATTCACTATTATGTCAAAATTCTAACGCGATGTTATGGTTAAAAACCACTATACACCAATGGTTGTATTGTTGTATTACCAATTTAGTTTAAAATAATGCAATTGGCTAGCTTGATTGGTAATGTTTTTATGTGTTAGGTTAGTTTTAAGGTTATTGAATAATAAATATTGGTAATAAACCGATTTTGGGTTGTTAGTGTTAAGTTTGTTGTAGAAGTATTTGATTGCCCATGGATGGGGATCGCTATTTTTAAATGTGTTTGTAAAGTGTGTTTTGTAAAATGTGTCGTTGTACGAGAGCTATTTAAGCTTTCTTCTGGGCGTTAACTGTCGTTGGTTAACGCCCATATTTTATTTAGTTAGTCGTTAGGGTACACAACCCCAAGCTGTTTGCGAGCTTCATCAAGTACGCTCATTACGTTACTGGCTAAAATATGTGTATTAACGGGTGACTCAAGAATATTTTGCTTCACTAACGCCATAAAATGTTCAACTTCGTATTTCATAAAGTGCTCATCAAACGGCTGGGACATAACCTCTACCTCACCATTATTAGCAATAAACTCCACCTTTTTGAGTTGCGATACGGCTTCTATTCGTATGCGTCCAAGCTCGCCTTGTATTTCGGTTATGTTGTCGCCTTGCGATATTTTAGAGTAGCTAATAACGGCTTGTTTATCAGCGTAGTTTAGTAATACATCGCCCGCACCATCTACACCTGTATCAAGTAATACGCCACTGGCACTTACGCTTTGCGGCGCTCCCCAAAGTGCAATTAATAAATACAGTGGGTAAATCCCTAAATCAACTAAAGCACCATTAGCAAACTCGGGTAAAAACGTATTTGGACGCTCGCCATTTTTATATTTATCGTAACGCGATGAATATTGACTGTACTGGCCAATATATTTACGTGGTGTGCCAATTTTTACCATTGCCTGTTGCAGCCGTGCAAAGTTAGGTAAGTGAGTGGTCATCATGGCTTCCATGTAAAGGCGCTGATGTTTTTTTGCTGTAGCTATAATGCTTGCAAGCTCTTTAGAATTGGCTGCTGATGGTTTTTCGCCAAGGACATGTTTACCCGCTTCTAGGCACATAACGGCATATTGTTTGTGTAAGCTGTTAGGGGCGGCTATGTAGACAGCATCAACATTTTGATCTTGGCATACTTGCTCGATTGAGGTGAAAATTTTTGCTTGTGCATTTTGTGGGTGTTTGGCTAAAAATGCTTCGCCGCTTGATACTGCGCGCGAGCACACACCATATAAATTAAAATCGTTTAACGTATTTGCAGCGGCTAACAGTGTGTCGCTAATAAAATTGGTGCCAACAATAACAAAGTTCATGCTCACTCCTTAGCTTAAATAAAAAATAATAAGAGCGTTTAGTTTAACATTTTTTTAGTCCTATATGCTCGAGGAGAGCACCCAAACCAGCGTTTAACATTAACACTTAGCGTTGCTTGCTCCTGATACCCTAAAAGCTCAGATATGGTTGAGATTGTAAATTGGTTTTGCGCTAAATAGTGTGCAGCTAAAGCGCGACGAGTGGCATCTTTAAGTTTTACAAAACTCGTATTATGTTTGATAAGTTCTCGATGCAGAGTACGCGGGTGCATACCCAGCGCAGCTGAAATAGTTTGGTTACTACATTGATAAATAGGAAGCATAGGCCTAATTAGTGCACTAACTTGGTTGGGCAATGGTTGTGTGTGTTCTTTGTTTTTTGCCAAGAAGCTTAGCGCCGCTTGTACTTTATTTAGTTCAGGGTGATCAAGCTCAAGAGTTAAATCACTTTTTGAGATTACAATACCAGCGCTGTTGCGATGCTCTATAACGTTACAACCAAAGTAAGTGTTATAGGCACGAGTATTAGTACTTAATTTTTTTGGCAAAAATATATTAATTGGTTTGCAGCGGTTATTACTCAGCTTTTTAATAACAGCCAATGCTAAACCAATGGTTAGCTCAATCACTTGGTTGATGTTCGGTAATGGTTTTAAATTAATTTCGAATGATAAAAACAAGCTTTTATCATTCTCTAAAGGGTGCGAGTTTAAGCTAAGTGCAGGGCTGTGCAAGTGAAGGTATTTAATAACCCAATTAAGTGCATCACCTAAATTAGTACTACTTTTGGCAGCTATTGCAATATGTCCTAAAATATCAAAATTTTGTCTACTAGCGAGCTTAAGGCCAAAACTAGAGCAATTGAACTTACAAGCACAGTATTCTAAAAGCTCAGCGTAATCTCGATAAGGTAAATAGTGGTTGTCGAGATTTTTAAAGTCAACGTTACTAATATTACAGTTTTGCATTATTTCATGCGGATCGCCGCCAAATTCGCTAATTAGGGTATCTATACCTTGTAATGACGTGGCTCTGATTAGGCTGCTCATGGTTAACCTCAAATAAACGATGTCTAAAAATATCAAGTTTTGTTGAATTTTTCTATGCACTATTACTGCAAAAGCCGTTTAAAACTTTTATTAAGGTACACCATGAACAATACAACATTTGATTACATTGTGATTGGCGCAGGCAGTGGTGGCTGCGTGATGGCATCGCGCTTGTCTGAAGATAAAAATGTAAGTGTGTGCTTAATTGAAGCAGGCGGCAGCGATAAAAGCGCATTTGTACAAATGCCAGCTGGCATAGCAGCGAGTGTGCCTTATGGCATAAATAGTTGGCATTACAATACAGTACCTCAAAAAGAGTTAAATAATCGGTGTGGTTTTGTGCCGCGAGGCAAAGTGCTGGGTGGGTCGAGCTCTACTAATGCGATGGTTTATATTCGCGGTACTCAATACGATTACGACCAGTGGGCACAGCTTGGTAATACCGGCTGGGATTTTAATAGTTTACTCCCGTATTTTATTAAAGCTGAAAACAATAAAACCTTTATAAATAATGAGCTGCATGGCACTGATGGCCCCTTACATGTGCAAGAACTTAATAACCCAAGTGCAATTAACCAGTGTTTTTTAAACGGCTGTAAAGAGCAGGGCGTTAATTTAAGCGACGATATTAATGGTGCAGAGCAGCAAGGTGCACGGCTTTCACAAGTGACTCAGCATAATGGCGAGCGTTGTAGCGCCGCTAAAGCGTATTTAACACCTAACTTAAATAGAGCTAACTTAACGGTACTGACTAAAAGTCACGTTAATAAAATTATAATTAATGATAAAAGCGCCCAAGGTGTGCAAATAGAAAAAAACGGCAAAGTAATAGATTTACTTGCTAATAAAGAAGTGATTTTGAGCGCCGGTGCTATTAATTCACCGCAGGTATTAATGCTTTCGGGTATTGGCCCTAAAGCTCAGTTAAGCGCTCATAATATTAAAGCTCAACACGTACTAGAAGGTGTGGGTGCTAATTTACAAGATCACTTAACGGTAGTGCCGCTTTATAAATCAAAAACAAACAAGGGTACCTTTGGTATAAGCCCACTTGGTATTGCGAGCATTTTTAAAGGCTGCGTTAACTGGTTTAGTAAGCGAGAGGGGCGATTAACAAGTAATTTTGCAGAGTCGCATGCGTTTATTAAGCTATTTGAAGATTCGCCTGCATCTGACGTACAGCTAGAATTTGTTATAGGGCTGGTGGACGATCATAGTCGTAAATTACATACTGGGCATGGTTACAGTATACACAGCAGTATTATGCGCCCTAAAAGCCGAGGAACTATTACATTAGCTGACAGCAACCCACGTAGTGCTCCACTTATTGATCCTAACTACTTAAGCCACCCAGACGACATAGTTGCAATGCTTGCTGGCCTTAAAAAAACACTCGCTATTATGCAAAGCAAAGCCTTTGATACTATACGCGGTAAAATGGTCTATCCGCTTGATATAAATAATGATGATCAGTTAATTGAGTTTATACGCCAAACTGCAGATACCGAATATCACCCGGTTGGTACATGTAAAATGGGGCAAGACTCAATGGCGGTGGTCGATACTAATTTGCGAGTACACGGGGTAAGTAACTTACGCGTAGTGGATGCGTCGATTATGCCTTCCATTGTTACCGGCAACACAAATGCACCGGTAATTGCGATTGCTGAAAAAGCAGCTGATTTAATTAAACGCGGCAACGTTTAATTATTAAAGATACTTAGCTATAAAATTCGTTTAACCATTGTTGCCAATCGCTTTCAAGGTGCAGCATTTGCTGATGCTTTTTAGCGTTTAGGTGCTTGGTTTCGTCCTCGCTTGCCATGTAAGGTCCAACGCGACAAAGCGGGCAGTGGTTAGGTGTTAAATATGCTGGCTTTGTAAGGCGTGAGTTTAATTCACTAGTGTGTGTATCAATACCTTTTGGGCTGAAAACGTAAGTAATACCGCTGGTGTCTTTTACGTGTTTATCGCGGTCAACATTACGAATTTTATAACCTTCAAAATGATTAATATCAAACGGGGTTTGACCTAAATAATCAGCGGTTAAACCATTATTTAAACTGCCTTCAATATTCCACTCACGATACGGCTTTACATCTTTAGAGGTTATGTAACAAAGCATTGGGCCATCAGGGCTCAGCGCATATTCGTTAGCGTATTTAATAAACTGGTGCAGTAAAGCGCGGTTTAGTACATTCATACTGGTTTGGCGAGTGTTGTTTTCAAATGCTTCACGGCCAACAAACGCAGGTATAAGCGGAAACTGAAAAATAACCACATCAAAGCTGTGCTGATTTGCACTTAGAGTTTGCCAACACGCAGGGTTTGTTACATCAAAGCTATTAAGTACGGCAACGTTTTGCGCTTTTAAATCGTTAAGCGCATTGTCTTGGTACTTTTGCTCAATAGTAATTGCATCATCGTAGGTAGAGGCCACTAATATGTGCGGCTTTACGTTGTTATGTATGGCGCTCGAAAATGATAAGTCGCCATCGCCAACAGTGAGTATTCGCCAACCAGGATCTAAATACATAAATTAAAGCGGTTTAGTTGGTGTGTTATCAGCATCAGGCGTACTTTTTTGAGACTGTGCTGCAAGTAAACGATGAAACGCAAGTCTGGTTTTTAATCCTTCGATTGCGATTTGTTTAATAATAAGATTAAAGGTAATTAAAATGGCAAAGGCAATATGAATAGGCCCGTGGGTAAATCCTGCATTTGTATCGTAAAGCATTAAACCGAATAGCAAAAATAAGACGACTAAGAAAATTTCGAGTAATTGACTTGAATAAAAACTCAAACGACCTTCACTTTTATGATCTTTTTTTATGCGGATAGCACAAAAAAATGGGATCACTTTGATTTTAAATGCCGCGTTTTTTTCTACGTAGTTTTCGCCAAGTTCATCAAGTTGTTTTCGTAATTGGTCAATCATGGTGTGTCCTCAAATAGCAGTGCGCGGATATTACCTTATTACCACGCAATATTTAAGTTTACAGCTGTTATTTAACCTGAACTCTAGGGCCTGTTTATCTTTCGAGGTTAAATTTGCAGCAGACTGTTTGGTATTTAGGCAAGGCAAAGCCTATGTAGTGTGGTTATTCCCCATAAATAGGCGATAACGCAGCATAAATGCCAAACATGCGCTGCCCGAAGGGTTCTGCCTAGGGGCAATTTACTCTTTGTTGCTCGGTTTTTACTTAGCCCACTAGGTTACAAACCTCACGCCGCGATTAAATCGCCCCTAGATTGAACAAATTTTAATCCTGAAAGGTCAATAGGCCTTAGTTAAGAGATTTGCTAACTCGTTGAATTGTAGTGATATTTGAATTTATTTTCTCTAGCCAGAGATTTTCTGTGAGAACAAGGCGAATTTACGCGTCAATAGCGGGCCTATTGCAAGTAAATTCAACGCACTTAACACTGAAAATAGCTGCTTGAGATAGATTTATTATCCAGAGCTCAGGTTACTTAGGGTAAATACTCATACCAATAGTTAGGATGTGACAAACAAATACAACGGAGGTCAGCACAAAGCGCATTTTTTGATAATCTTTATGATAGGTTTTCCATTGTGGAGTGGCTTTTTCAAATATAAGTACTAACCAAAAACTAGCACCTAACCAAGCGAGTGCCCACTCTACAGGTAAAAATGATAAAAATGGAACTGGGATAACAGGTAATACCGCTTTAATTGCATTGCTATAGCTTTGCTCTCCGGCCCGCCACAAGTTACCTGCCATAAATGCTAAAATGGCGATACTGTAAAAAGTAAAAAACTCTAAGTTAACGCTGTTACTACCAAACACAAGCGGCCATGCCACGCAGCCTAAAAAAGGAAGTAGCCCTAGGTAGCCTAGTTGAATGTGATTAACAAATTTTTCCATAACAGTGTGCCTTGTGTTTGAACGTTTTTAAGCGCGGCTATTGTAGCAGTATTTTATAAGTAAAGTGGATTTACAATAAATGCGAGCTACTAAATAGTGTAGAGGTATTAATTGATTAAACGTTGTAGATAAAGCACTCGATCTTCATTGTTATTATTTCTTTAAATATAAAGTAATACAATATGTAGGGTAGGCTGATGATTAGCCTATTTTATTTTTACTGGGAGATGATACTTATCGTTTTATCAGATTAAAAAGCCTCTTAAAGAGGCTTAATTAAAAGGTGTTTTACTGCGTTGTTTTATCACTTTTGGCGGATTCTGGTAGGCCAAAAGCGCGGTCAAACGCCCATGTAAAAATAATTGCATAGATAAAGAAAAACGCAAACAGGCCAAGGTTTGCTATTAATGCATTTAGGGCTGATATATTTAACCACAACGACATTACAGGGATTAGTAATAATACCAACCCATCTTCAAAACCAATGCCGTGCAATAGACGCCTGCCTAAAGTACGCCCTCGCTCAGCTTGCTTTGCTTCCCAGCGTTCAAATAAAGCGTTAAATACATAATTCCAGCCAAGTGCAATACTTGATAAAACAATCGCTAAACCGATTGCTGAAGAGGCTGATTTGTCAAAAATAAAGCTGATAATAGGGCCAACAAAGGCAATGGCAAAAAATTCATATAAGACAGCCTGTAATACTCGGCGTTTTTTAGGAGTCATAATTAATCCCTGTTTAAGATACTTAGCTTAACAATTGATTGATACAGTTAAATTGTACCTCGCGTTTTAAATAATTGTACAGGTATGTTGCTGTAAGTACGCCATAAACGTATCTAAATTACCTGCGTTTATTGGCTATTTTTAGCTTGTTGGATATAAACCAAACAGTTGGCTGGCTTGTTGTTTTCCCCCATATTTATGGATATTGCTTACAATCTAAAAAACAGATTGCTTTAATCTAAACAATCAATTTTATTTAATTTCCCATTAGCCTTATTGTACTAATCAAGCCAACGCAAAAGGTCGTTTAAAACGAAAGCGTTGATTACTTTTTAAATACATTAAACATAGATGAGGAAATACCATGAGCACTTCATTAATCAACACAAAATTACAACCATTCAATGCAACCGCTTACCACAACGGTGACTTTGTAGAATTGTCTGAAAAAGATGTTCTAGGTAAATGGTCAATCTTCTTCTTTTACCCAGCAGACTTTACATTTGTATGTCCTACTGAACTTGGTGATGTTGCAGATTATTACGCACAACTTCAAGAAATGGGCGTAGAAGTTTACTCAGTATCGACTGACACTCACTTCACTCACAAAGCATGGCACGATACGTCAGACACAATTGGTAAAATTACTTACCCAATGATTGGCGACCCAACAGGACGTATTACTCGTAGCTTTGGCGTAATGATTGAAGAAGAAGGCTTAGCACTTCGCGGTACATTTGTAATGAACCCAGAAGGCGAAATTAAAATTATCGAAACTCACGATTTAGGTATTGGCCGTAGCGCTAAAGAACTTGTTCGTAAAGTACAAGCGGCACAATACATTGCAACTCACGACGGTGAAGTTTGCCCTGCATCTTGGCAGCCAGGTGAAGACACACTTGCACCTTCACTAGACCTAGTTGGTAAAATCTAAGTATAAATTTATTCCTACTATAAGGGCAGGTAACTGCCCTTAAATCAACGAACATTCGTTTGTTGGTGCCTCCTATATCAATATACTTGTTTAAGCACATGCATTATTTGGCATGGGAGGCTTGCTGTTTAAATTTTCCTAAAAGGGTTAAGCCATGTTAGATAACAACATAAAAAATCAATTAAAAAGCCATTTTGAATCGCTTACTCAACCTGTTGAGCTGCTTATTGCCTTGGATGACAGCAAAAAATCAGCAGAAGTAGAAAGCTTAGCAAACGATTTAGCCTCACTGAGCGATAAATTTACGGTAATAAACAACCCCGACACAAGCGCACGTCGCCCGTCAATGGTTGTACATTCACCTATTAAAAACACTCATATTACGTTTGCAGGCGTACCTATGGGCCACGAATTCACAAGTTTAGTGTTAGCGCTTTTACATACTGGCGGACACGCAAGTAAAGCCAAAAGTGAAGACATTGAGCAAATACAATCGCTTACTCAAGAGCTCAACTTTGAAGTATATATAAGTTTAAGTTGCCAAACGTGCCCGCAAGTAGTCCAAGCACTTAATACTATGGCAGCAACAAACAGTAATATTAAAGCGACCATGATTGATGGCGCATTATTTCAAGATGAAGTAGAAGAGCGAAATATTTTAGCTGTACCGGCTGTGTATTTAAATGGCGAACCATTTAGCCAAGGTGCACTGAGTCTTACCGACATACTTAATAAACTAGATAGCAAAGGTGCACAGCGCCAAGCTGAGTCGCTAAGTAAAAAAGACAAATTTGATGTACTTGTAATTGGTGGCGGGCCTGCGGGCGCATCGGCTGCTATTTACTCAGCACGAAAAGGGTTAAATACAGGTATTGTTGCCGACCGATTTGGCGGACAAGTTGCCGATACACTAGCAATAGAGAACTTTATTTCGATTAAAGCCACTGAAGGGCCAAAATTGGTTGCCCAGCTTGAAGAGCACGTTAAAGAATACGACGTGGATGTAATGCATAATCAGCGCGCAGCAGCACTTGGTTATAACAATGGCTACGAAATTACACTAGAAAATGGCGCAGTACTTAAAGCTAAGTCGCTCGTACTTGCCACCGGTGCACGCTGGCGTGAAATGAACGTACCCGGGGAGCAAGAATATCGCGGCCATGGTGTGGCATATTGCCCACATTGCGACGGCCCTTTATTTAAAGGTAAACCTGTTGCTGTAATTGGCGGTGGTAATTCAGGTATAGAAGCGGCAATCGATTTAGCCAATATTGTACAAAGCGTTACGGTACTTGAATTTGCAGACACATTACGTGCAGATGAAGTGCTTATTCGTAAAGCTAAAAGCATGGCCAATATTACGATTATCAAAAGTGCACAAACAACTGAAGTATTAGGCAATGGTAAAAAAGTAACTGGCTTAATGTACACAGATAGAGTGTCGGGAGAGAGCAAAGAGCTTGAACTTGACGGTATATTTGTACAAATAGGTTTGATACCTAATACAGAATGGTTAAAAGACAGCGATCTTGAATTAAGCAAATTTGGTGAAATACTGATTGATGCTAAAGGCGCGACGTCATTACCAGGCATTTATGGCGCGGGGGATGCAACCAATACTCCGTTTAAACAAATTATTATTGCAATGGGCAGCGGTGCAACAGCAAGTTTAGGTGCATTTGATTATTTAATTCGTCACTCTGAAGACGCTGATCAAAGCGCTGCTTAACATTATTTAATAAAAAATTTAGTAAAAACTCTCTTGATATAACAGCAAGGCTACACCCATAGCTGTTTGTTAACCCAAGCCGCCCTTCTCCAAAGGCGGCTTTTTTAATGCTTAAGAATTAGCACACGATTTAATCGCACCCACCACCAGAATCACCGCCGCTACAATTTGTGTGAGAGTGCGATGAGTTACTGCTAGAGGAAACTGATGAGTCACTGCCAGTATAAGCGGATGATCCACGTGATGACTTAGCACTGATAAATGTAACTAACAGCAATACGCCTGATACGATAACAATTGTTATTGATGAGCTCCATTGCCCAGTGGAAACGCCTTTAAATACTGCAACAATAAGTACTGTTAGTAATATAGTTCTAATTATGTTTTTCATTTTATGTTCTTATTTTTTACCAGTGGCAGTGCAGTAAAAATTAGCTGATTTTTACGGTATGCTCAAGCGCATTAATAACCGCTTTTTCAAGTATGGGTAGTTTAAACGGTTTTGATATAAACATATCCATACCGGCTTGTTTGCAGGCAAGTTTGTCTTGTGATGAAGTATTAGCAGTTATAGCCACTATGTAGGTTTCTTCATGCGAGCAGATGTTTTCTGATCTAAGCTGCTTTGTTGCCTCAAATCCATCGAGTATGGGCATTATGCAGTCCATAAAAATAAGGTCATAATGCTTTTGGCGACATTTTAATACAGCATCTTGGCCATCAACTGCTGAGTCTGCTTTAATATTAAGCTTGCCTAAAGAGGCATGAAGTACTAACCGATTGATGTCGTTATCATCGACTACAAGCACTGATAGTTCACTGCCATTAATATCTAACGTTGATTTAAGGCTTTCTTGTTTTTGTTCTGTCCCTTTCTCAATAGGAATATTTACTAAAAACGTAGTGCCTTTATTAGGTGTACTTTTTACCTTTATTTTCCCGCCCATATATTCAACAAGCTCTTTTACTATTGCAAGGCCAAGGCCTGTTCCACCTTTTGAATTCTTAGCATCTACTTCTTGAGAAAAAGGAGAAAACAGTGATTCTAAAAAGTTTTTACTCATTCCTCGGCCTGTATCAGACACTTCAATATTTAAACTTAGCTTATTTTTTATTTTAGAAAGGCTGGTGTTTAATGTAACTGAACCATTTTCAGTAAATTTAAGTGCATTACTCAGTAAATTAGAAGCAATCTGGCTAAGGCGTGTGTTGTCGCTAAACGCCCAGCAGTTGTCATCAATTGTATTATTTACTTGTAGCGTTACATGCGTGTTTTTAAATAGAGGTGTATACAAAGAAGTTAAATCGGTAAAAATTGTTTTTAGTAAAAAGTCAGTAGGTTCAAGCTTTAGCTCACCATGATTAATTTTAGAAAAATCGAGCACTTCGTTAATAATACTAAGTAAAATATCGGCGCTTCTAAGTCCTATTTTAATTTTTTCAGCGCGAACTTCTTCACTGTGTTCATCAACTAATGTGGTTAGCATACCTGTAATGCCATTCAGTGGGGTTCTTAATTCGTGGCTGATTTTGGCAAATAGCATGCTTCTGTCTTCAAGTAGGCGCTCTGCTTGAGCTTGCTTTTGTTTAAGCTCTTCTCGGAGCATTACTGACTCGGTGACATCTTGGCAGGTGCCAAATAATCGGACACATCGGCCTTCATCAAATTCGGCCTCACCAAAGGTAGCCACCCATAAATGTTTATTTTTAGCGGTTACTATTTCTAGTTCTAGATTCCATTTTTTGCCTTTTTCTATGGCTAATTCTACCGCGCGAGTAATGCCTTCACGACTTGGACCTTCTTTATAAAACTCGACTGCAGAATTCATTTGCGGTTGAAATTGTTCATCCACCTCATGTATGAGGTATGTTTGCTCGCTCCAGGTAATTTTATCGGAGATTAGATCAACCTCCCACGTACCTATATTTGCAACGTTTTCTAACTTTAATAAAGTATTACTATTTTTTATGAGTTGTTCTTTAGCTTGGGTGCGAGCAAATTCCGATCCAAGCCATTGTGCAAATAACTCAATATAATCATAGGCTGCATCATTAAAAGCTGGAGAGCTGTTTATGGATGAAAAGTTAACGGTACCAAATGTTTTTTTACCAATTTTTATTGGCGCGCCAATATAAGACTCTAACTGAAAGTTTATATAACAGGGGTGGTTTGCAATTGCGCTTTGAGATGCTTTATGAAAGGCAAGTGCAGAGCCTGCAGCGAGCGTATGTACGCAATAGGTGCCTTGTAATTCAAACACGGTACCGGGTAAAAGTGAGTTGTCAGGGGTTTTGGCATATAAAACGGTGTAGCTGTTTTCATCTACTTTACTAATAATACCTAGCTCAAGGTCAAATACTTCTAACCCAAACACTAAGAGCTTATTAATTTTATTTTCAAAATCAAGAGATTGATTAGAAACTATATCGTGAAAACATCGTAAAAAATTCAAAA
>NZ_WTKW01000339.1:0-4434 GCF_011378745.1 Pseudoalteromonas sp. Z1A6 | reverse complement strand
GGTTTTTTGTCTTTGTAATATTTATTCTTCGTTTAAAACGGGTACTTCTAGACCCATTTCTTGCATTATTTTTTTAACTTCTTCTGGTACTTTTTCGGCGTTATCTTTACGTAAGTCATCGTCATTTGGTAAAGGTTGGCCAGTAAAAGCATGCAAAAATGCCTCACATAGCAATTCACTATTTGTAGCATGGCGAAGGTTATTGATTTGACGACGTGTACGTTCGTCAGTTAATACCTTTAATACATTTAGCGGGATCGAAACGGTGATCTTTTTAACTTGCTCTGATTTTTTACCGTGTTCTGCGTATGGGTGAATATACTCACCATTCCATTTAGCCATAAGATGTATCGTTGCCTCAGATTATTAATTTCTCACACGGTATAAAAAGCGTGTAAATATGCGTGAAATTCTATCGATTTAAAAAAGATAGTCAAATAATAGATACCGATCTATCTTAATAAGCCTATTGTAGGTGTAAAGATAAGCACACTTTTGTGAGCTAAAATGTGTTATTCGCAGAAGCCCCTTCTACTTTTAGCCATCTAGAGCTTTAAAATACTTTGACTTATCAAAACGGATAACTTACTCTTTTAGACGTCTAAACATCCAAATTAATCAGGTGACGAATATGAGCGAAAAAAACAAAGCGACCATTGCTGTACGTAACGGCGTTGATGCTGATAAACATCATGGTGCGGTGGTACCGCCAATTTATTTATCGACTACTTATTCGTTTGCCGACTTTGATACTAAGCGTGAGTATGATTATGGTCGTAGCGGTAATCCTAATCGTGATATTTTAGCTGAGACGCTTGCTAAGCTTGAAGGTGGCGCTCGTGGCATAATTACAGCTACAGGCATGGCTGCCGTGCATTTAGCTACTCAGCTACTTAATAGTGACGATACGTTAGTAATTCCACATGATTGTTATGGTGGCAGCTATCGTTTATTTACATCTTTACAAAAACGCGGACTACTAAAGCTCGAAATATTAGATTTAACAAAAGAAGAAAGCCTTCAACAAATTTTAGTAATTAAACCTAAGCTTATTTGGATAGAAACCCCAAGTAACCCAGTACTTCGTTTAACAGATATTAAAGCGGTGACCGATGTTGCAAAGCAATGCGGTGCATTGGTGGCTGCAGATAACACGTTTTTGTCGCCTGCTTTACAAAATCCTCTTAAGTTTGGTGTAGATATTGTGGTGCATTCAACCACTAAATACATTAACGGACACTCAGATGTAGTAGGCGGCGCTGTTATTGCCGCAACACAAGAGTTAGGCGATGAGCTTGCTTGGTGGGCTAATAACATTGGTATTACGGGTGCGCCTTTTGATAGCTATTTAACGCTTCGTGGTTTACGTACTTTAAATGTGCGTCTAAGGCAGCATCAAGAAAATGCACTGGCAATAGCTAAGTATCTTGAAAGCTCTGAATATGTAAGCCAAGTTTACTACCCAGGTCTTGAGTCACATCCTCAACATGAGCTGGCTAAAGCACAGCAACTTGGTTTTGGTGGCATGGTGAGTTTTGATATTAAAGGCGATATAAACGACGCTGCGGCATTTTTAACTAGCCTTAAAACGTTTAGTTTAGCTGAGTCACTAGGTGGCGTAGAGAGCTTAATTTGTCACCCTGCAACTATGACGCACGCAGGTATGGAGGCAACAGCACGTTTAGAAGCGGGTGTGGGCGATACGCTTATTCGTATTTCGGTAGGTATTGAAGATATACACGATTTAGTCGCTGATTTTGAACGAGTGTTTGAACTTGTAAAACCAGGGCAAAATAAAAATGTTGGCCGTGTAGGCAAAGGAGCAGGCACTCCTGGTGGTAACGTTAAATTAAGTGCAGCCCGTCCGGCGCTTTGGTAAGTAATACCAATCCGCAATAATACCTAATCAATTTGAGGGATTAAACCGCACGCTAACTTCGTTAAAAATTTCTCATATAGAACAACTAAACAACGAAATTTTTGCCTTGTTATCGACACGGTTTTCTTATCCTCAAAATAGACAACTTAATTAAGCGAATTGGTATAAATATGGTCAATTGTGTACATAAATTTGGTGGTTCAAGCTTAAGCTCAAGTGAGCGCTATCAAAGCGTAGCTAAAATAATTATTGGGCATACTCAGACGGGCGACTGTGTTGTGGTATCGGCTGCGGGTAAGACAACCGATACGCTAGTATTACTTTGGCAAAGCTATCAAAAACAAGATACTCAAGCAGTCGCTGATATTTTACTGCAGTTAAATAACCATCAAAGTGATTTAATAGAGCAGCTATTAGAAGCCGATTTAAAACGAAGTGCACTTAAAACACTAAGTATCGAACTTAGCTATATTGCAGAACTTGCTCAAGCTGAGCAGCTAAAAGAGGCTGCATTGCTTGCACATGGCGAACTGTGGTCAGCACGTTTACTCGCTACTTATTTACAGCAGCTAAATATTGAGGCATGCGCTCAAGATGCACGTACTCTTTTTACCTTAAATGATGGCGAATTAATGCATGCGCAAAATGCGCAGCAATGTGGGCAGTTAATTTTGCCTAATAAAATAAATGTTGTTACTGGGTTTATTGCCGCAGATATCAAAGGCGAGACAGTAACGCTTGGCCGAAATGGCAGTGACTACAGTGCAACACTACTTGCAAATTATTGCCATGCTAAGCAAGTATGTATTTGGACTGATACACAGGGGGTGTATAGCACTGATCCTCGCAAGGTACAAAAAGCGATTAAGTACGGCAAAATTTGCCGTGGACAGGCTAATTTATTAGCTCGTTTGGGTAACCCTGTATTACATGCAAAAACACTATCGCCACTTAAAAACACAGATATTAAGCTAGCTGTTCGCAGTAGTTTTGACGTACAAGCAAGTCCAACAGATATAGTAAAAGAAGGTTCAGCGAAGAAAAAGCGCTTTATAACCACGTTGCAAAATGTTGACCTATTAATGGTTGAAGGTTTAAGTGAAGGTGAGGTTGCAAGTGTTAGTCAGCTTATTCAGCATAGCCTTCATCACTTTAACCATAATGGTGAAGTGTATTTAGTAGTACCGGCTGCACAAACATATCAAGTTATTAATTACTTTGCGGGTAGGGCAAATATTAGCGAGTCAAATTTAAACGGTTGTGCAATTGTAGCGCTTGAGCAAGACGTTAATACATTAAGCTTACAAGCATTAGATTTATTAAAACTCCACAGCATAAAACCTCGTTTTGTCCATCAAGATACTGGCTATGCTTTATTGCTTACCGATCAATTTATAGATAGTGATATACAAAGTGACTTACACGATAAGCTAATTAATAAAGGCCAAGAAATCGCAATTATAGTTGCGGGGCTTGGTAACGTTGGCGACGTTTTCATTAAACAGTTATCGGCACAATTTGAGCGTTTATCGGATGACTTTAGTATTAAATTAGTCGGTCTAATTCGCTCTAAAAAAATGCTGTTTAATGCAAGTGGTATTAATACACAGCAATGGAAAACTCAATGGCAGCATGAGGCAAATAGCTATCAATCTGCAGATTTACTGAATGCTATAAATGAGCTCGATTACGAGCATAAAATTGTAATTGATATTACCGCAAGTGAACAATTTAGCTTGTTATATCCAGACTTTGTAGATAGAAACTGTCATTTAATTAGTGCTAATAAATACGCTGGAACAGCACCTACTACTTGGTATAAAGCACTTCGTAGTAATATTAAAGAACGTAATTTACATTGGCGATATAACACCAGTGTAGGCGCTGGCTTACCTATTAACTTTGCTTTGGCTGATTTGCAAAATAGTGGCGATAAAATAACACGTATAGAAGGTGTTTTCTCAGGCACGCTTTCGTGGTTATGCAGTAAATATGATGGAACAAGGCCATTTTCTGAGTTGCTACTGGAAGCTCAGAAAATGGGATTCACAGAGCCAGACCCTCGCGAAGATTTATCTGGGCGAGATATGCAGCGTAAGCTACTTATTTTAGCTCGAGAGCTAGGTGTTGAGCTTGAACTTGACGATATTAGCTTATCGGCATTGATGCCAGATGAACTTGCGCTGGGAAGTTGGGATGACTTTTTAAATAAAAAAGCACAGCTAGACGCGTTCATCGAAGAGCATGCAGTGACAGCAAAGTCTAAAAATTTAGTACTTAGATATACGGGCTTGTTAGAAATCACACAAGGTGAAGTAATTGCTAAAGTGGGAATAGCGTATGTGCCTAATGGCGATGCATTAGCAAACCTTACACCTGGCGATAATATTTTTGTAATTAATAGCAAATGGTATAGCGATAACGCATTAGTGATTCAGGGGCCAGGAGCGGGTAGAGAAGTGACCGCCGCGGGTGTGCACTCTGATTTATATTGGCTTGTTCAAAACTTAAAATAAACCTTTGGTTTAAACAAAAACGGCAGCTTAAATAAGCTG
>NZ_WTKW01000338.1:0-4439 GCF_011378745.1 Pseudoalteromonas sp. Z1A6 | reverse complement strand
TTTTAACGACGTTATAGTGCAATTTAATTCGTTAAATTGATCAAAGACTTATGCAGGTTGGTATCACATACCAACTCCATTAAATTCTTGAATATAGCAGGAGTAAAAATAGCACTGCCTACACGCTTTTACTTAATGGAATGGGTATCAAAGAGCTTTCGATCAATATAAAGCCCACGCAGTATCATAAACCTCATTAAGCCAACAATAAAATGGAATATGTAACAAAGTATTTTGAATGCGGTGAGCTGCCAAATTAGCCCCACCAATAACAAGATGGTGGGTAGTTAAGACTTACTTTTATTTTTTCCGTGAAGCGCTAAACGCTCTAGTTTTTCTTTTAAAGAAGGGGGTGCAGAAGATGCTATCGCGTTTAAGTAATCCGCTGTTTGCTCACTCATTTTACGTGAGTTGGTAACTGCAGGACTGCCCGACTTATTCGCTGTACTTAATCTCTGAGTTGCTTGAGGATTTGCAGTTATTTTTATTTGCCCGAGCTCTGCCATTCCGGCAGCTCTAAAATGTGAAAGCATATCCATTTTCAAATAATTAAGTCTAAGCGCGATAGGTGCAGATACAGCCTCTATCATTAGCGTGCCGTCTCGGTAATTACTGACTCGGCATTTATCACCCAACTTAGGACCCAAAAAATCTTTTAATAGGGTTTGCTGTGTATCAAGTGCTTGGCTTTTGCCTGCATAAGCTGATAAACGATTATTTAACCCCGCCATAATATCGGTTAGCGGTTTTGGTGCATATCTATCTTTAGCCATTTTACACCTCGTAAAAGCTCACTTAGACCCAGAGATAATACTCTAGGTCTAAGTATACACTGCGTATTAATACTACGCGCCGGCTATTTGCATTTGCTCTATTAATACTGAGCCAGTTTGAATACCACCACGGCGTTCGATGTCACCACCAATAGCAGATATGCCTTTAAACATATCTTTTAAATTACCAGCAATGGTAATTTCGCTTACAGGATATTGGATTTCACCATTTTCAACCCAAAAACCAGCAGCACCACGAGAGTAATCACCCGTTACGGTATTTACGCCCTGCCCCATTAGCTCTGTAACTAATAAGCCGGTGCCCATCGTTTTTAATAGTGCAGTTAAATCGTTATGAGTTTGCTCAACAAGCCAGTTATGTATACCGCCAGCATGCCCTGTTGGGGTCATATTCATTTTACGCGCGGCATAACTTGCTAATAAATAAGTTTGTAGCTCGCCGCCTTGAATAATTTCCCTATCGAATGTTTTAACGCCTTCGCTATCAAACGGTGACGACGCCAACCCTTTTAAAATATGTGGGCGCTCGGCAATATTCACACAATTACTAAATACTTGTGTGCCTAAGCTATCAAGTAAAAAACTTGATTTACGATAAAGCGCACCACCACCAATTGCCGACACTAAGTGACCAAATAATGAATTTGCAATATCGGCTCTAAAAATAACAGGCACTTTCATTGTGCCTAACTTTTGGCTATTTAATTTAGCCAATGTTTCAGCTGCTGCTTCAAGCCCAACTGCCGCTGCGTCATTTAAACCCGCTTGGTCGCGGGCAACAGTATAAGCAGAGTCGCGTTGCATCTGCTCGCCATCTTGACCAATTACCATAGTACTAATGCTATGACGAGTGCGTGGAAAGCCAGTTATCAAACCATGGCTGTTACCATAAACACGTAATCCTTGGTGAGATGAAAAACTCGCACCATCAGAGTTAACAATGCGCTCATCTGCGTTTAATGCAGCTTGCTCAGCAGCATGACAAAGCTCAATACCTTCTTCAGGGCTTACATCCCAAGGATGGTATAAATCTAAATCTTTAGGATTAAATTCAAGCAATTCTTTATCAGCAACGCCGTTAAATGGGTCATCCGATGTAAATTTGGCTATATCAATCGCTTTTTCGACTACCATGCGCAATGTTTTTGGATTTAAATCAGCTGTCGATGCTGAGCCTTTATTATTACCAACATATACACTAATGCCTAAGCCGCCGTCTTGGTTAAACTCAATGGTTTCTACTTCACCCATTCGTGTACTAACCGATAAACCAGACGTGCTAGACATAGCCGCTTCTGCAGCTGTTGCGCCTAATTTTTTGGCATGTTCGAGTACTTCTGCTACCGCATCTTTAACTTGCGATATTTGAGAATAAATTGGATCGTTTTGTTGGCTTTTCATAAATTAAGTCCTGAGCCTTAGAGGCATAATGCACGCATTTCTTATATTTAAATGCTAACACACTCAATGCATCACATCAGCTAATATTCCTAAGTATCATATTCATGTATAATGGCAAAAGTTATTTTTATTTAAGAGCACCCCATGGCAAAGAAAAAAGGCAAGCCTGCTGAAATTGAAGAAGAAATTGAATATGTATCAAGAACGGAGCTTAAGCGCGAAGCGCAAGAGTTTCATCAGTTAGGTACTGAAATTGCCAAAATGGGTAAAAAACAGCGCGAACGCCTGCCATTAAATGACGATTTAAAAGCGGCAATGGTTGTTGCTGATAAAATAAGTAATAAAAGTGACGCGTACCGCCGTCACTTAAACTACATCGCTAAAACGTTGCGTACTGTAGAAAACATTGACGCTATTAGAGCGATTATCGATGTAATGCTTAATAAAAATAACCAAGCTGAAGTATTGGTCAAAAAAATTGAGCAATTACGTTCAGACCTAATTGAACAAGGTGATGACCTTATCAATGAGACTATTGAACAGTTTCCGTCTCTTGATCGTCAGCAAATGCGTCAATTGGTTCGTAATGCGGCAAAAGAAGCGAAAGCTGAAAAGCCGGGTAAAGGTTATAAAGAGTTATTTCAATATCTCAAAGATGCCCATACTGTTACGTATTAATTAGACCGCATTAATTGATATTTTATTAAAAAAGGTGCTTCGGCACCTTTTTTGTTATAGATCAAACCGCCTCACTGCGTACTTTTTTATAATCACCCCCTAAATAAATACTTAGGTGCGCGTGATGATTAAACTTCCACAATGGGATCAAACCCTAATAAACAAATATAATGTGTCTGGCCCGCGTTATACCTCGTATCCCACCGCTCTATCACTGCGTGATGGGTATCAACAACAAGACCTACTAAGCGCTGTAGAATCGTCAACGAGTCGTTCACTTTCTCTATATATTCATATCCCGTTTTGTAGCCAGCTTTGCTACTACTGTGGCTGTAATAAAATAATTACCCGCCATCAATCTAAGGCCGATACGTATCTCGACTTTTTAGCAAAAGAAATTACTGCCCAAGCTCATTTATTTAAAAACTACACGGTTGAGCAATTACATTTAGGTGGCGGTACTCCCACCTTTTTAACCGCAAAACAAATGACTCGTCTAATTAAGCTTTTAGAGCAGCACTTTAATTTTACAAGCACAACAGAGCGCGGCATTGAAATAGACCCACGCTCACTTGCCGATAATATGCTTGTTGATCTAAGAATGCTTGGCTTTAACCGTGTCTCATTTGGGATTCAAGACTTTAACGACGACGTGCAACTTGCTGTTAATCGCCCGCAAAATGCAGATACGGTCAAGCAATTAATTACACAAGCTCGCGAGCTGGGATTTCAATCTATTAATGCAGATATGATTTACGGGCTTCCTCTGCAAACGCCAGAGAGCTTTAAGCAAACTATAGAGCAACTTATTGAGTTAAGCCCTGACCGAGTATCGGTGTTTAACTACGCGCATTTACCAGAGCGCTTTGCCGCACAGCGTAAGATTAAAGATGCAGATTTACCCAGTGCACATAATAAACTCACTATGTTTAAAAACACGCTGGAGCAGATGACGCAAGCAGGCTATCAATTTATTGGTATGGACCACTTTGCAAAAACCGATAACGAACTAGCTATTGCGCAAAATGAAGGCAAGTTACATCGTAATTTTCAAGGTTATACAACCCATGGAAATTGTGATTTATTAGGCTTAGGCGTGTCATCAATTTCGCAAATTGGCAGTGCCATTTTACAAAATCAAAAAGAATTAAAACATTATTACCACAGCATCGAAACACAAATCGGCTGTGCTCTTAATAAAGGTATGCACTTAACGCATGATGATGTAATTCGTGCTGATGCAATTAAGCAGCTCATTTGCCAGTTTGAATTAGATATACAAGACTTTAGCGAAAAGCATGCGCTTATATTTAATGACTACTTTGAGGATGCGTTAATTGCGCTTACGCCACTTATAAAAGATGAACTAGTCACTATAAATGATAATAAAATTAGCGTAACGCCACGCGGCAACTTATTCATTCGTATTATTTGCATGTGCTTTGACGCTCATTTACAAAAACAAATAAATGCGACGCGTTTTTCACGAGTGATTTAGCAGATCACTAATTTAATGCAATTAGTATGAAAATTTTTACGCATAAAAAAAGCAGACCAAGGTCTGCT
>NZ_WTKW01000337.1:0-4467 GCF_011378745.1 Pseudoalteromonas sp. Z1A6 | reverse complement strand
GGGGTTCGAATCCCCTTGGGGACGCCACTTACTATTTTAAGTATTGTATAAAGCAGTGTTACATAACACTCTATATGCACGATGTTATTAAGAGTATCAATCTCTTAGCTATATCATTTACTACTTAGATAGGGAAGTGCAGTGTTATTAGAATAAAACCACAAATTAACACCCTCATTTCACACTTCATTTTTATATCAATCTATTTACACTTTGTTACAAAACCAAGCCCATAATCGCTCCATACTCCTTGTTGTACTTTTAATTAGTCTTTAAACTCATTGAGTTAATTTAAATATGGACTAAAAAATGAAACTCACAAAAATTGCACTTGCTGTTTTACTTGCATCAGGGTTGGCTGCATGTAATAGCTCAACTCAAGCTGTTGATAAAAATATTGTTACAGAAACATCAATTCCTGGCGTTACACTTATTGAATCAGTGAAATCTAATGCAGGTGAAATCAACATACCGTATAAAAAATATAAACTAGATAACGGTTTAACTGTAATTGTGCATGAAGATCATTCAGATCCCTTAGTACACGTTGATGTAACATACCACGTTGGTTCTGCTCGCGAAGAGTTGGGTAAGTCAGGCTTTGCTCACTTTTTTGAGCATATGATGTTTCAAGGTTCAGAGAATGTTGCTGATGAGGAACATTTTAAAATAATATCTGAAGCAGGCGGTACTTTAAATGGTACAACTAACTCAGATAGAACAAATTATTTTGAAACAGTACCTGTAAATCAATTAGAAAAAATGTTGTGGCTAGAAGCTGATCGAATGGGCTTTTTACTCGATGCTGTAACCCAAGAAAAATTTGAAGTACAACGCGAAACAGTAAAAAATGAGCGCGGCCAACGTGTTGATAATCGCCCTTATGGTCGTTTAGGTGAACGTGTTGCTCAAGCGATGTATCCAGATGGTCATCCATATTCATGGCCAGTAATTGGTTTTATGGACGATCTTAATCGCGTAAATGTAAATGATTTAAAAGCATTCTTTTTAAAGTGGTATGGTCCTAATAATGCAACGCTTACTATTGGTGGCGATATCAACGCTAATGAAATACTGCCATTAGTTACTAAATACTTTGCACCAATTCCAAAAGGCCCTGAAATCCCTACAGTAGAAAAAACAGCTGTAACACTCAATGCTGATAGATATATTTCAATGGAAGATAAGGTACATTTGCCTTTATTAAGTATGAGTTTCCCAACGACTTACGCTCGCTCTGAAGATGAAGCACCTCTTGATATACTTGCTGAAATATTGGGTGGTGGTAATAATTCACTACTATACAAAAACTTAGTTAAAACTCAACTTGCTGTTCAAGCAAGTGCAAATCATCCATGCCAAGAGTTAGCGTGTTCAATTAGTCTTTATGCTTTACCAAATCCTACAGCAGGGAAAACGTTAGCTGATATGGAAAAAATCATTCGTGATTCATTTGTTGAATTTGAAGAGCGTGGCGTTACACAAGATGATTTAGATAAAGTAAAAGCTAAAATAGAATCTGGTGCAATTTTTGGTCTGCAAAGCGTATCAGGAAAAGTCTCTCAACTAGCCGCGTCAGAAACGTTTACAGGTAACCCAAATTCAGCTAAAGATGAGATTGCACGTTATAACAAAGTTACAAAAGCTGATGTTATGCGTGTTTTTAATCAATATATCAAAGGTAAATCTGCCGTTATTATGAGTGTTGTACCAGAAGGGCAAACTCAACTTATAGCTGCTCCAGACAACTTTACGCCTAAATCGCATGATTTTGGAGGTCCATCTACAACTTCAGCTGATGATTTAGTGGCACGAAGAGCTGTTGATACATTTGATCGAAGTGCTCATCCAGTAGCAGGTGCAAACCCTGCCGTTGATGTGCCTGCACTTTGGCAAACTAATACCGCAAACGGTATTAAAATATTAGGCACTCAGAGTACCGAAACTCCAACGACTGCTATTTTCATTAAAGTCCCGGGTGGATTATATAATGAGCAAGCTAGTAAAGTGGGTTTATCGTCAATGACCGCATCGCTTATGAGTGAGGCTACGCAAAACTACACGACAGAGAAAATGAGTAACGCGCTTGAAAAGTTGGGTAGCCAGGTAAGTATCTACTCAGATAAAACACATACAAATGTGTATGTTTCTAGCTTAACCAAAAATCTAGATGCAACATTAAAGCTTGTAGAAGAAAAGTTATTTAAACCGGCATTTAATGCAGATGACTTTGAGCGTAATAAAAAGCAAATCATTCAAAATATTCAACATTCAATGAAGGATGCTGGGTATTTAGCATCTAATACATATAGTAAATTACTATATGGCAACAATATAGCTGCACTTCCAAGTACTGGAACGCTTAATAGTATAGAGGCTATTACACTTGCTGACGTTAAAGCTTTTTATAACGCAAACTTTAAACCGCAGGGCGCTCAAGTAATTATTGTTTCTGATTTAAAAGAGTCAACAATTGAACCAAAAGTTAAAGCTACACTTACAAATTGGAAAGGTAAATCGAGCTTAGTAGCGGTTGATTTCAGTGAACCTAAAGTAGAAACTAATGTAATTTATTTGGTCGATAAACCAGACGCTCCTCAATCAGAAATTCGTATAGGTAAACGCGATATGGTTGAAGATATTACAGGTGAGTTTTTTAAAGCTAACTTGATGAACTTTGCACTTGGTGGCACGTTTAATAGCCGTATCAATCTAAATTTACGAGAAGATAAAGGCTACACTTACGGTGCTCGCTCTCGTTTCTGGGGTGATAAAACATCAGGTGGCTTTACCGCTTCTGCAGCGGTGAGAGCCGACTCTACTGCAGCGTCTATTACAGAGTTTACTAATGAGCTTAATAACTATGCTCAAAACGGTGTCACTGATGAAGAGCTTATGTTTATGCGTAAGGCTATCAATCAAAAAGATGCGCTTAAATACGAAACGCCTAATGCAAAACTTGGCTTTTTAGCACAAATATTAGAATTCGATTTAAAACCTAGCTTTGTAAAAGAAAGGAATGAGATTGTTAGCAATATCAGCAAAGAAGAAGTTAACGCCTTAGCTAAAAAACACTTAAATACTAAAGACATGATTTATTTAGTAGTGGGTGATGCTAAAACACTTCGTCCAGAGCTCGAAAAATTAGGTATGAAGGTTGTTGACTACAGTCTTTAATATTTAAATAAATCATTGGAATTATAAAGCAGCTTTTTTAGCTGCTTTTTTTTGCCTAATTGTAGAGTGTTGAATTTTTTGTGAAAAATAGATTACAAGGAGCAACTACAGCATCTTTCTTTAGATATAAAATATAGTTTTATAGCTTAAACCTTCAAAGAACATCACATTCCTAGCTTTTTTATTCAGTACTTATAAAGATTCGATTTGGTAGCATAAATTTAAACATCCAACTTTATTAGGAGGATTTATGGCAAGTGGATGGGCACGAGACGGTGCAATTCAAGATCAAATTGATGCGAGTGTTAATGACGCCGTACAGTATGCAAGAAGCAATTTAATATCTGGCGCAAGTGCAGAGTTATGTGATGAGTGCGATGAGGAAATCCCACAAGCACGAAGGCTCGCGTTACCAGGAGTGCGCTATTGTGTTGCATGCCAAGCTGCAATAGAAGGTAATGGTGCTAGCGCTAAATCGTTTAATAGACGTGGCAGTAAAGACAGTCAGTTGCGTTAAAAGGTGCTAAAAAGCACCTTTTTTAATTTAAACTAGCACCCATAACTTACATAACTTAAAAGTTACTCATGTCATCTTTTTTCTGAATAAGTTCTATTGAATAACCGTCAGGGTCTTTTACAAAAGCAATTTCAGTAGTACCGCCTTTTACAGGCCCAGGTTCACGACTAACATTACCACCGGCTGCCTTAATATCAGCACAGGCTTTGTAAATATTATCAAATTCGATGGCTATATGGCCATAAGCATTACCAAGGTCGTAGCTATCCTCATCCCAGTTATATGTCAATTCTAGGACTGTCGTGTCCTTCTCATCTCCATACCCAATAAAAGCCAATGTATATCGATACTCGTCATTGTCTGCGCGTCGTAACTCTTTCATACCTAATACTTCAGTATAAAAAGCAATTGATTTGTCTAAATCCGCTACACGCAGCATAGTATGTAATAAACGCATTATTCAGTTCCTTTAGTGATTTTTCAAAGTTCAGTATATTTTTAACTAAGCGCTATTATTAAGCGCATTTTGTGGTTTTTATATGTATTAGCCATATATGTAGGCGTTACGTACAAATCACAACCTCAATACCATTTAGAGTCGGAAGCTGTTCACGTATGGTCTTTATAATTTCACCAATAACATCAATTGTAAATTACCAATTAATGAACCATTTTATTGAATTTTGCATATTTAAATAAAGAACACTCAATTATTGGTCAACCTATTAGTATAAAAAAGTTACTGATTGTTCAACAAAATTTAACCTATGTCT
>NZ_WTKW01000336.1:0-4475 GCF_011378745.1 Pseudoalteromonas sp. Z1A6 | reverse complement strand
GAGATTACATTAGCTAAATAAAAAAGCCTGAGATTGTTATTAATAACAACTTCAGACTAATCAATATTTAACAATACCTTACTGAAGGTAGAGTTATAAAACCTTTTTATAATTAAAGACCAGCGCGATCTTTAATCACTGCAATAAGTGGTGAGCTAGCAAAGTTGCCTTCAGCCCAAGCAATATCAGCACCATCTGTTAACGCACTTTTTGATAAGTTTTTAACTATATACTCACCAGTATCCACTGCATTACTAGCAACAGCATGACGTAATAAGTTATTACCATTACATTGTACTGCATCATAAATATTACGAATTTTTACACGAGAGCTTTTAAGCTTGCTGCGTAATCGGTTTTTATCGTCTGCCGCAATATATTCACAAATAGATACTGCTAATTGATCTTCAGCATTTGCAGGTGCTGTATACGAAAAAGAACTTACAGCGACAACAGCAGTAAGTGCAACTAGCTTTGGTAATTTAAACATGACAAACCCTTTATAATACTTTGTTCTTATATAGACTATCGAATATTATATCAATCTATCAAAAATTACGCAATAATGTTAATGTTCTTTATACAAAGTTACGAATTTATAACTAGATTTGTTTTTTTCATCAGGAAGGTTTTGTTGCTCTTCTTTCACGCCCCAATTAGCAACTTTATTGTAATCAGGAAACTGTGTATCGCCTTTAATATCTAAATCAATAAAGGTTAAATACAAGCGTTCTGCTTTTGGTAAAAATTGCTCATAAATATTACCGCCACCAATAATCATTACTTCTTCAACAGCACAAACCAGTTCTAGTGCGGCCTCTGGTGTGGTTACCACTTCAATACCCTGTGCAGTATATTCGCTGTTTCGAGTAATAATAATATTACGACGCCCAGGTAAAGGACGGCCTATTGACTCAAAAGTTTTACGACCCATGATCACAGGTTTACCCGTAGTTATTTTTTTAAAATGCTGAAGATCCGCAGGTAAATGCCATGGCATTTTATTATCTAGGCCAATTACACGGTTATTTGCCATTGCTGCAATCATTGAAATTATCATAATAAACACCTAGTACTTTATTCTTAAACAAAGAAAAAGGAGCATAAGCTCCTTTTTAATAAATTCTATTTAATTAACGCTCGTAGACAACTTCTACGTCGTAATCATCTTCATCCCAGTCGTCCCAATCATCATCATTGCCTTTACCTTTAGTGGCTTTTTCATGATAGGTATCCCACTTGAATTCAACTTCTTCATCTTCAACTTGTACAAACTTCTCTTTAGGCATGCTATCAAGTAGTGTCATTATGTTGTGGATTAAAGGTTGAGTATTAAGTTTATTAATTGCTGAAATGTGATAAATATTTTCAGTTTCGCCCAGCTCTTCTGCAATCGCTTCGCATAGCGCTTTTGCTTCATCTTCTGGTAATAAATCTATTTTATTAAACACTAACCAGCGTGGTTTTTCAGCTAATTTAGGACTGTATTGGTGTAGCTCGTTAATAATCGAGAATGCATTATCAACAGGGTTTGAACCATCTACCGGCATTACATCAATAATGTGCAATAACACACGACAACGCTCTAAATGCTTCAAGAAGCGAATACCTAGGCCTGCACCATCAGATGCACCTTCAATTAGACCCGGAATATCGGCTATAACAAATGATTTATTTGCTTCAGGACGTACCACACCTAAATTAGGAATAAGCGTCGTGAATGGGTAATCAGCTACTTTTGGTCTTGCTGCAGATACACTGCGGATAAACGTAGATTTACCTGCATTTGGTAATCCTAGTAAGCCTACATCAGCTAATAATAGTAACTCTAACTTTAAGTTACGTACTTCACCGGGTGTGCCCAATGTTTTTTGACGAGGTGCTCGGTTAGTACTTGATTTAAAACGTGCATTCCCCAAGCCGTGGAAACCACCTTTTGCAACCAAAATTCGTTGACCATCTTGAGTTAAGTCGCCAAGTCCCTCTTGGGTATCAACATCCATGATGCGCGTGCCTACAGGCACCATAACAAATAAGTCATCGGCTTTTCGGCCTGTACAGTTACGGCTACGACCGTTAGTACCACGTTCAGCTCTATGAAAGCGCTCAAACTGATAATCAATTAGGGTATTTAAGTTTTCATCAGCTTGTAGATAAACACTACCACCGTCTCCACCGTCACCGCCGTCTGGTCCACCATCTGGAACATATTTTTCACGACGGAAAGACACGATGCCACTGCCACCGTCTCCAGCTTCTGCGCGAATTTCTACTTCATCTACAAACTTCATGATTACTCACTTTAGGGATTGGCTTGTTTAATAACTCTATTATATACCCAAGCCAACACAAATGCAGGCTTGGGTATATATTTTGACTGACTACAAAACAAAAAACCCCGCAAAGGCGGGGTTTTTAACTACCTTACTGATTACTCAGTTACGATAGTTACGTATTTACGGTTTAAAGGACCTTTTTGTTCAAACTGAACTTTACCATCTGCTTTTGCGAAGATAGTGTGGTCTTTACCGATACCTACGTTAGTACCAGGGTGGAAACGAGTTCCACGCTGACGAACAATGATGCTACCCGCTAGAACTGATTCGCCACCAAAACGCTTAACACCTAGGCGTTTGCTTTCTGAATCGCGACCGTTACGAGTACTACCAGCTGCTTTTTTATGTGCCATTTCTAAGTACCTCTAATTAAGCGCTAATGCTAGTGATTTTAACTTCAGTGAACCATTGACGATGGCCCATTTGCTTACGAGAATGCTTACGGCGTCTAAATTTAACAACCTTAATCTTCTCACCGCGACCATGTGAAACAACCTCAGCTGTTATCTTGCCACCGTTTACGAACGGTACACCGATCTCGATTTTCTCACCATCAGCAACTAAAAGTACTGAATCAAATTCTACTGCCGCACCAGTTTCAACGTCTAATTTTTCAAGACGAATCGTTTGACCTTCAGTCACACGATGCTGTTTACCACCACTTTGGAAAACCGCGTACATAATTAACTCCGTCTGTGCACCCTCAAATCGGCGCAACTAAAATATTCTTCGATAGGGCGCGAAGTTTACGCTAACGCGAAATAACTAGCAAGCCTATTTTGTAATTAAAATGAATAAAAAGTAGCTGCTTTGAGAGCAATTCAATATTTACCCCATTTTATATTAATTAGCCCTTTTGCCAAGCGCTTTTTAACTCTTAGTCGAAATAAATTAATGTACTCAAATATGACCCTCACAGCTTAATATCTAAGCACACCACAAACTGTATATTGATTATCAATTGATCAGTTATCTTGGCTAATTCAGTCTAAATTAAGTACTTTAATAGTGTTTTTTCAATCAATCGTCACAAAATATCGAGCTAGTGCATTTTTTGTTGTACAATCTGCGCCGTTCACACATAAAAATTGGCTCGGAGATCAATGGATATAAAAGCTATCCAGGCGTTAATCGAAAGCGATATGAATGACGTCAATCAACTTATACATGCGCAAATGCGCTCAGATGTGGCGTTAGTTAATCAGCTTGGTTTATATATAGTTAGCAGTGGCGGCAAACGCGTTCGTCCAATGCTCGCGATTTTAGCAGCCAAAGCGCTCGGTTATCAGGGTAAAGATCACATAACACTTGCAACAATTGTTGAGTTTATTCATACAGCAACGCTATTGCATGATGATGTTGTAGATGAATCAAACTTACGACGTGGCACACCTACAGCAAATGCTGAATTTGGTAATGCTGCTAGCGTATTGGTTGGTGACTTTATTTACACTCGTTCATTTCAGCTTATGGTTGGCCTTGGAAAAATGCAGGTTATGCAAGTACTTGCCGATGCAACAAACATTATTGCTGAAGGTGAAGTATTGCAGTTAATGAACTGCAACGACCCAGATACGACCGAAGCCAGTTATATGCAGGTTATTTACTCTAAAACAGCTAAGTTGTTTGAAGCAGCGACAGGCCTTGCTGCCATTATTACTGAGCAAGACCAAACTACTCTCGATGCACTAAACCTATATGGTATGCATTTAGGTACTGCGTTTCAGCTAGTAGATGATGTACTCGATTACAATGCAGATGCTGAGCAGTTGGGTAAAAACATTGGTGATGATTTAGCTGAAGGCAAACCAACGCTTCCACTTATTTATGCTATGCAACATGGTAGCGAGCAGCAAACGCAGCTTATTCGTGATGCAATAGAGCACAGTAATGGTATGGAGCATTTAGAAGACATTCTATCGGCACTAAAGCAAACTAATGCGCTTGAATTTACAATGCAAAAAGCAGAGCTTGAAGCTGACAAAGCTATTGCGTGTTTAGACTTTTTAGCTGAGTCTGACTATAAGCAAGCACTCATAAGCCTTGCTCGTATTGCGGTTGACCGCGACCACTAGTTTTAACTAGTTACACAGTGTGAAATTAATTCTGAGCAATAAAAAAGCCTGCAAATGCAGGCTT
>NZ_WTKW01000335.1:0-4517 GCF_011378745.1 Pseudoalteromonas sp. Z1A6 | reverse complement strand
TACTTAAAACCTTATTGCACAAAGAGAAGCAAAAGAGGAGTAAATGAAAAGAGACTAAAGCACAGAAATTACGAGCTTTGCTCGCCTACAAGTAAATTTAACCACGGCGTCAAATTTTACTGGTAGGCGTAAAGCTTGCTCACGCGAAAGGCGCAGCTTTTAATATTTATACTTAATAAACTACCTACTTTTGCCTTCACTAAAGCGTAGCGCCCTCTTAACCTCTTTGTGAATAAATAACTTATAAATCTATTTTTTGTAGGTATAACTTATTAAATGGGTTCACCGCCTGCTTTATAGCAAAACACTACATGCAAAAACGCGCTCGAATTTAACGCAGCGTCAATCCCTGTGAATGATAGCTTACTCCTATATATCCCTACTAATATATCGCTTTTTTCTTCCTTACTTAGGCGTTTATTGCTAACCTCGCGTTAACGTTTTTACTTAAACAAATTTTTGCTAACGGAATAATTATGCTCAAAAAAATATCACTGTTTATCGGGATGGCAATCAGTGCAAATGCTGTTGCTAAAGGTGGCGTGTCACCTTATTTACCTTTAAATCAAGCCCCAGAACTTGAGCACCAAGTACAACGACTTTTAGCCGTAAGTAAAAATACACATATTATGAGTAAGCCTTATAAAGCTCACGATATTTATAGAGTGTTGCAAACAGTGAGGCATACTTACCCAGAATTATATCAAACACTTTCGTACCAACTTAGCCCTTATATTCAAAGCGATGCGGGTACATTTGCAAAAGTAACGCTTGCTGCAGGCACAAAAGATAAAACACTGCCTAACCAACGCGGCCAAACCACTAAAACCAACTTAATTGTTGAAGGCGGCGCTTATGCTAACTTCGGGCGTTACTTTGGTGTGAGTGTTGCGGGCATAGCCAACGAAGACGAAATATTACCCACACAAAGCTTTTTTTACCTTGGTAATAAATACGCGCAGTTAGATGTAGGTTACCGAGAACATTGGTACTCACCATTTAACGATAGTGCCATGCTATTAAGCACACAAGCTAAAACAACGCCTTCTATAACGCTTAGTAATGTAGAGCCACTAACCAGCTTTAATATTCGTTACGATATGTTTATTAGTAAAATGACAGAGCAGAGAGGAATCCGCAAAGGAGTGTACGATCCCGTTAATGGAAACGAGTTTACACCAGGTAAGCCCTATTTATTTGGTTTGCACACTAGTTTTGCAGCAACCGATAATTTAACAATTGGCTTAAGCCGCTTAATGCAGTTCGGTGGTGGACCGCGCAGCGTTACGTTAAAAGACTTTGCGGAAGGCTTTTTTACCCCTGGCGCTAAAGATAATATTACTAGATCTGACGCCGAAGAAATAGATGCTAATTACGAACTTGGAGATCAGTTAGGATCAATTACCTTTGCTTATAATAACAGTATCTACACGCTTCCTTATAAGTTATACGGTGAAGTTGCACTAGAAGATACACTTGGTGGCGGTTCACGTAATAACGCATACAGCATTGGGCTATATTTACCTTTTATAAAAAACGATCATAGCATACGTTTTGAACACAGTATTTGGCAAGGTGGCTGGTATAAAAATACTATATATTTAGACGGTAACCGTAACTCAGGTAATGTAATTGGCAACTGGGCGGGTGATGAGCACGACTACACCGACTACACTCCTGCTAAATCAATGAGCATAAACTGGCATTGGCAATTAAGTAAAATAGAAAGCTTAAATACGACAATTCGCACACTTGAAAATAAACGCAGTGGCTATAGAACAAGTTATGAACTGCAAACAACGTACACACGCAAGTTGAGTAAACCAATAATGGGCGCTAAAAGTTGGGGAGCTGAGCTGTATCAAGGAAAGGATGTATACGGGGAAACGTTTGCTAGGTTAGGTGTATTTGCTAATTTTTAACACCCTGTAGGTGCGAATTTATTTCGCGCTAATGTAATTTAACTTTACCAAAGCGAGGTGTAAAACCTCACCTACAATACACCCCCTGTAGGTGCGAATTTATTTCGCGCTAATTTAATTTAACTTTACCAAAGCGAGGTATAAAACCTCACCTACAATATACCTCTGTAGGTGCGAATTTACTTCGCGCTCATCTAACTTAACTTTACCAAAGCGAGGTATAAAACCTCACCTACAATACACACCCCCTGTAGGTGAGAATTTATTTCGCGTTTATACTAGCCTAGCTTTACCAAAAGCGCGGTGTAAAACCTCACCTACAATATATGCCACCCTGTAGGTGCGAATTTACTTCGCGCTCATCTAACTTAACTTTACCAAAAGCGACGTATAAAACCTCACCTAGGGGATATAAATTAACTATGTTATTAATTTTTACCATTAACAAAGGTATTTATATACTGAGCAAAATCTTTACCTAGCTTTTCATCGCGCATTGAGTATTCAACAATTGCTTTTAAATAACCTAACTTATCGCCACAATCGTGCGAAGCGCCGCTCATATGGAATGCTTCAACCGTTTCTTGTGTCATTAACGCATCAATAGCATCGGTTAATTGAATTTCGTCACCAGCGCCTACAGGCGTTTTAGCAAGTAATGGCCAAATATTTTTACTAAGTACATAGCGACCAACAACAGCAAGGTTTGAAGGAGCAATATCTACAGCCGGTTTTTCAACCATTGTTTTAATTGCTGCACTCATACCTGGAGCAAGTTGCACACCACTAATATCGGCAATACCGTATTTACTTACATCCTCCTGCGCTACAGGCTCAAGCATAATCTGGCTTGCTTGTGTTTCATTGAAGCGCTTAATCATCGCAGCTAGGTTTTCAGTTTTTTGATCTGCTGTATATGCATCAAGTATTACATCAGGGAGTAATACAACAAAATCGTTATTACCTACAATAGGTTTGGCGCATAAAATTGCATGACCTAAACCTTTAGCTTCACCTTGGCGTACACTCATAACGGTTACGTCTGGCGGGCAAATTGATCGAACTTCATCAAGCAGCGCACGTTTTACTCGTTTTTCGAGTGTGGCTTCTAGCTCGTAGCTTGTATCAAAGTGATTTTCAATTGCATTTTTAGAACTATGCGTTACTAAAACAATATCTTTAATGCCAGCAGCAACACATTCACTAACGATATATTGAATAAGTGGCTTATCTACAATTGGCAGCATTTCTTTAGGAATTGCTTTAGTCATTGGTAGCATACGTGTACCAAGGCCTGCAACAGGGATAACAGCTTTCATGAGTAGTCCTTTATTTGTAAATTAATAATTTTTAAAGCTAATAGGTTAAAAATAGGTGAATGGTAAATAAAAAGTAACTTTCAGTAAAATTTAGCTTACCAATGGTTTAATGCATTTAGGTTAATCAACCTAAACACATTAAAAAACACTGCCTTAAATTTAAAACAGTGTTTTTTAATGACTTACAAATTGTAACCTTTATTTATAAAAGTCTTTATACCACTTAATAAGCTCACTTACGCCTTGCTTAACTCCAACTTGCGCTTTATAGCCTGTTGCATTAAATAAATCTGTAGTATCAGCATAAGTTTTATAAACATCGCCGGCTTGCATTTCACGGAAGTTCTTTTTAGCTTCAGTACCTAATTCAGCCTCAATGGCTTCAATAAACTTCATTAGGTTTATTGGGCTACCGTGGCCAATATTATAAACGGCATACGGAGCAGAGCTAGAAGCTGGCGAACCTGTTTCAACTCTCCAGTCAGGATTTGCAACAGGTATAACATCGGCGGCACGAACAACGCCTTCTACTATGTCATCTATGTAAGTAAAGTCACGCCACATATCGCCATTGTTGTTTATATCAATAGTGTCGCCGGCAAGTATTTTTTTAGTAAAAATATACGGTGCCATATCTGGGCGACCCCATGGGCCATAAACGGTAAAAAAGCGTAAGCCTGTTGTAGGTAAGCTATATAAATGAGAATAGCTATGCGCCATTAGCTCATTCGCTTTTTTAGTAGCAGCATAAAACGACACAGGGTGATCAACACTGTCGGTTGTTTCAAACGGGGTTTTTTCGTTTAAGCCATATACTGAGCTAGATGAAGCATAAACCAAGTGCTTAACTTTATTATTACGACACCCTTCAAGTACGTTTAAATGCCCTACTAAATTAGAATCGGCATAAGCATCAGGGTTTTCTATTGAATACCTAACACCGGCTTGCGCTGCCAAATGTATTACTTTATCAAACTGCTGTGCTTTAAATAATTCGCTCATTGCTGGGCGTTCACTTATATCAAGCTTAATAAATGTAAACGCTTCATGGCTTTCAAACTGCGCTAAACGAGCTAGTTTTAAATTTACATCGTAATAATCGTTAAGGTTATCAATACCGACTACTACATGGCCGGCCGATAACAATTTTTGACATGTTGCCGCGCCAATAAAACCAGCAGCACCCGTTACTAAATATTTCATAATTTCCTAATCTTTAAACTGATAATGTTGAAAGTTGAAAGTTGAAAGTTGAAAGTTGAAAGTTGAAAGTTGA
>NZ_WTKW01000334.1:0-4567 GCF_011378745.1 Pseudoalteromonas sp. Z1A6 | reverse complement strand
AATTTAATTCGTTAAATTGATCAAAGATTTATGCAGGTTGGTATTACAACAATGCTTTTAGTTTATATAATAAATCGTGCGCTTGGCGTGGCGATAAATTATCAGGGTCAATTGCGCTTAATTGTTCTTCTACTTCAGAAGGGGCACTTTGTGCAATTTCGTTATTAAAAGTAAAGGCTTGTTGCTCTGTATTTGGTGCAGTAACGCTTTGATGATTTTCAAGCAACTTAAGTTTTTGCTTTGCTTGTGCAATCACAGCTTTAGGAACTCCTGCAAGGGCAGCTACTTGTAAGCCAAAGCTTTTACTTGCAGCGCCGTCGAGAACTGTATGCATAAAGGCGATTGTATCGTTATGCTCTATTGCATCAAGGTGCACGTTTACCAGACCTGTTGTTTGTTCAGCAAGTTCTGTTAACTCAAAGTAGTGCGTTGCAAACAATGTTTTAGCTGATATTTTTGACGCTAAATGATCGGCTGTTGCATACGCAAGCGAGAGCCCATCATAGGTACTTGTACCACGACCAATTTCATCCATTAATACCAAAGACTGCGCCGTGGCATTATTTAAAATAGTCGCTGTTTCGGTCATTTCTACCATGAAGGTTGAGCGACCTGATGCTAAATCATCGCTAGCACCAATACGTGTAAATATGCGATCAATATTACCTATTTTAGCGCTGTCTGCAGGTACATAACTGCCAATGTGAGCCATTAGTACAATAAGTGCTGTTTGGCGCATATAGGTTGATTTACCGCCCATGTTTGGACCCGTAATAATCAACATTTTACGTTGGCTGTTTAATTCAACAGGGTTAGCAATAAACGGTTCTTTCATTACTTGTTCAACAACAGGGTGGCGACCTTGCTTAATGCTTATATTGTCGTTATCGCACAGTTCTGGTTTTGCATAATTGAGTGCAAATGCACGTTCGGCCAAGTTATTTAACACGTCTAAATCGGCCAGTGCTGCTGCCATCATTTGCAGCTGTTCAATATGTGGAGCGATAAATCTGAACAGCTCTTCGTATAGTTGCTTTTCAAGCGCTAAGGCTTTTGATTGGCTACCAAGTACTTTATCTTCGTGCTCTTTAAGCTCAGGAATAATATAGCGTTCGTTATTTTTGAGCGTTTGGCGACGAATGTAGTCGGCTGGCACTAAGTGGGCATTGGCGCGGCTTACTTCAATAAAAAAGCCATGTACTCGGTTATAACCAATTTTAAGCGTACTAATACCCGTGCGTTCGCGTTCACGTAACTCTAGTTGATCAAGTACATCGGTTGCACCTTTACTTAAGTTACGCCACTCATCTAGTTCGCTGTTGTAACCAGGGGCAATAACGCCACCGTCACGAATAAGTACCGGTGGATTTTCTATCACTGCACGTTCTAATAACTCTTGTAAATCAGGGAGCTCAGGCGAGTGCTTGATAATACCCGCTATACGAGGATCGTTAGCATCGCCTAACAAAGTGTGTAGTGGCGCAAGTGCTTGTAATGCGCTGCGAAGGCGAGTTAAATCGCGCGGGCGAGCAGTACATAAAGCTAAGCGTGCAATAACACGCTCTACATCACCAATCTCTTTTAATGATTCGTGTAATTCACCGCACAGTTGTACATCTAAAATAGCGCTAATTGCATTTAAGCGTGAATTTAGCTCGTCTTTATTACGTACAGGTGTATGAATACGGCGCTTAAGTAAACGAGAGCCCATAGGTGTTGCTGTTTTATCAAGTACCTGGGCAAGTGTATTTTCAAACCCACCTGATAAATTAACGGTAAGTTCTAAATTTTTACGGGTTGCGGCATCTAAAATAACAGCGTGTTCGTTGTGCTCAAGCGTAATTGCACGAATATGTGGCAGTGCAATACGTTGTGTATCTTTTACGTATTGCATTAAACAACCGGCAGCAACAAGCGCGCTGTGGGCTTTATCAACACCAAAACCAACTAAATCTTTAGTACCAAACTGATCGCATAATAAGTGCTGAGCCGTATCTAAGTCGAACTCCCACTCTGGGCGGCGGCGGGCACCTTTTATATGCTCAATTAAATGAAAGTTTTCAAAGCTTTCGCTATACAGAAGTTCTGCCGGAGCTAAGCGCTGAATAGTTGAGTTAAAGGCTTCGTCGGTGTTAACCTCTACAACGTTAAAGCGACCAGAGTTAATATCAAGGTACGCGATACCGTACAGACCTTTTTTACTTTGCCAAACGCTAGTAAGAAGATTGTCTTGTCGTTCTTGTAAAAGCGCTTCATCAGAAATTGTACCAGGTGTAACTATACGAACAACTTTACGATCGACAGGGCCTTTACTAGTTGCAGGGTCACCCACTTGTTCACAAATAGCGACTGATTCACCCATTTGGACTAGGCGTGCTAGGTAGTTTTCTACTGCATGATAAGGTACGCCCGCCATAGGGATAGGATCGCCACCGGCTTTACCGCGATGAGTTTGCGAAATATCGAGTAATTGAGCGGCGCGTTTAGCGTCATCAAAAAAGAGTTCGTAAAAATCGCCCATACGATAAAACAATAAAATATCGCGATGCTCTGATTTTATTTTTAGATACTGCTGCATCATAGGGGTTTGTTGTTTTATAGTGTGTGGTGCATAAAGATCAAACGACATGTATTTACCCAAAGGCTGAATATGGAATTACATCAAGAGATTAAAACACTTGCTGCGCAATTAGGCGCTATTTTAACGGATAAATGCTTATGGATCACTAGTGCTGAATCATGTACTGGTGGCGGAGTGAGTTATGCCCTTACAGATACGCCCGGAAGCTCTGCTTATATTGACCGCGCATTTGTGACTTACAGCAACCAAGCAAAGCAAGATTTGCTAAATGTAAGTGCAAGCACATTAGCAAAGTACGGTGCTGTGAGCGAACAAACAGTGCGTGAAATGGCATTAGGTGCTATTAAAGCAACAAATGCAAATATATCTATAGCTGTATCGGGTATTGCAGGACCTGGCGGGGCAACTGATGGCAAACCTGTGGGACTTGTGTGGTTTGGCATACAAATTAATGACAAAGTACTGACCTTTAAACAAGTATTCTCTGGCGATAGGGCTCAAGTTAGACTGCAAGCTATTGTATTTGCATTGAAAAGTGTAATAGATGAGATAAAATAAAAAAATTAGCTTGATACTGTGATTTCATACAGTATACTTGATTCCATTAGCTGGATTTGGAGAATAAAATGAACGATAACAAACAAAAAGCGTTGGACGCAGCACTATCACAAATTGAACGTCAATTTGGTAAAGGCTCAATTATGAAATTGGGTGATAACAAAGCGTTAAACATTGAATCTGTATCTACAGGCTCATTAGGTATTGATATTGCTTTAGGCATAGGTGGTTTACCTATGGGACGTATTGTTGAAGTATACGGACCTGAGTCATCTGGTAAAACAACGCTTACTTTACAAGTTATCGCAGAAGCACAAAAAGAAGGCAAAACATGTGCCTTTATTGATGCTGAGCATGCTCTAGATCCAGTATATGCCCAAAAATTGGGTGTAAATATAGATGAATTATTTGTATCTCAACCAGATACAGGTGAGCAAGCACTAGAAATTTGTGACATGTTAGTACGCTCAAGCGCAGTAGATGTTGTTGTAATTGACTCGGTTGCTGCACTAACACCAAAAGCTGAAATTGAAGGCGATATGGGCGATTCGCACATGGGCTTACAAGCACGTTTAATGTCGCAAGCATTACGCAAGCTTACTGGTAACATTAAACGCTCTAACACGTTGTGTATTTTCATTAACCAAATCCGTATGAAAATTGGTGTTATGTTTGGTAACCCAGAAACAACAACGGGTGGTAATGCACTTAAGTTTTACGCATCGGTACGTATTGATATTCGTCGTATTGGTTCTGTTAAAGAAGGCGATGAAGTTGTTGGTAACGAAACTCGCGTTAAAATTGTTAAAAACAAAGTAGCGCCGCCGTTTAAACAAGCTGAATTTATCATCATGTATGGTGAAGGTATTTCTAAGCAAGGCGAGCTAATTGACCTAGGCGTTAAGCATAAAATTGTTGAAAAAGCAGGTGCTTGGTATAGTTACTGTGGCAACAAGGTTGGCCAAGGTAAATCTAACTCAATTAAGTTTTTGAAAGAAAACCCAGAAATTGCAGATGAGATTGAAGGCAAGTTACGCGAAATGCTTTTATTAAAAGCAACTATTGAACCAGATGATGGTGAAGATAAGTTGGGCGATGACGCTGATCTTTAACAGCCTCAAAATGAGTTTTTAAGCTTGATTTGACCCGAGCTTTAAAAAGCGTTAATCAGTAATGATTAGCGTTTTTTTGTTATTAAAAACTTAAAGTAGATAACCTGAGCTCTGGATAATAAATCTATCTCGAGCAGCTATTTTCAGCGCTAACTGCGTTGAATTTACTTACAATAGGCCAGCTATTGACGCGTAAATTCGCCTTGTTTCCACTGAAAATCTCTGGCTAGAGAAAATAAATTTAAATACCACTATGATTCAATACGTTAGTAAATCTCTTAACCAGAGTTTAGGTTAGATAAAAATAAAAACGACA
>NZ_WTKW01000333.1:0-4569 GCF_011378745.1 Pseudoalteromonas sp. Z1A6 | reverse complement strand
TTGTTTCCCCAAAATTAGCTAAGCAAGGTGATCAACGAACATTGCATTTAACGATTATCGATCATTAGTAAAATGAATATTCTCGTACCTTTTCTGTTTTTCTCTAAAAGCGCAGCGCCTCTTAACCTCTTTGTGAATAATTTACTTAAAGATTTTTTGCACAAGGAGAAGGGAATGAGAAGTGAAAGAGGGAGAGCTGAAACAGCCGATAATGCGAAGTATCAATGTTTGTTGGTGGGATGTTTTTGCGTTGGGTTTCGCTTGTGCTCAACCCAACCGACTTCAATTATTTTATTGGTAGTTACTCACTATTTAGGGAGTAGGGTGATTTTGCCAAATACATCTGCGTCTATAAATCCACGGTTTCTGTCGCCGTTTACTGGCTGTACTTCGTGTGAACCCATAAAGTGTTCGCGCACTTTGCTGCCATCGTTATCGCAATACGCTAACATAAAGCCAATGACTTGTTTTTCGCTCAGTGTAATTGGTGTATTTACAGCGCCTTCTTTGTAGTCGTTAGGGTAGAGCTTTATGGCTACTTCCCACGTGATGTTAAAAGGTGCAGTGGTGTTGCGCTTCCAGTTACTGACTAAGTGGTCGGTATACAAATGGGCTTTTTTATCAGGGCCGTAATCGGCGGCTTGGTTATCAAGGCCAATGTGATACGCCAAAGCAGTGTGATTAAATTGGTGGTTTCCGCCCGATGCATCGCTATCTATAAATACCTCAAGCGCATCGTCATCCCAATATTTATAGGTTGGATCGGCGTGTGTATCAATTAAAACATCATCCACAATATCGGCTTGTAGGTATAAATAGTTTTGATCCCACAGTAAACGATAACGCCCTTTAAAGTCAGCATCGTTTGATGGCAATGTGCCATCCATTAAATAAGGCATATCGTGCCAAGCGGCTTTATCCCACGCACTTTCTGATACGCCATCAATAGTAATTGGAGTTGATGTATGTTCAACATCAATAGCCATTGCAGGAGCGCTTAATAAAAAGCTTAAGGCGAGTGCTAATTTTTTCATTAATCTCTCAATTTTATTGTGTATTTATATTGGTGTAACACACATCCTAAAACAGTTGAGTAATTAGTTACAGTGAAATCCTTTCGCCTTCGTTTAAAATATACAGCGGTGTTTGAGCATCCATTTTTTTAACCATGTGTAATAAGCGCAGTAAGGCCGAGTGGCTAGTATGGTCGCCCATTTTCCAACTTGAGTTACCGTATCCCCACGGTATCATTACTTTGCAGTTAAGATCATTCGCGGCGTTTAGTGCGTCCTCTGGTGTGGTGTGAACGTAACGATAAAATTTACCACTTTCTTTACTGTAGTAAGAAGCGATTGGGATTAAGCACACATCTATATCGCCATATTTTTGCTGTATGTCTTTAAAGTGTTTTGAGTAGCCTGTATCGCCTGCAAAAAATAAGGTACTGCCGTTTTGTTCAAGCAGCCAGCCATTCCATAAGTCTTTATTATTATCTTCGTAAATAAAGGGCACTAATACGCGAGCGCTAAAATGATGAGCTGGCACGGCGTTAATAACTAAGTCGTCAATGTTGGTTGTTGAGTACCACGGCATTTCGGTAATGTTAAAACTGCCAGTAGGGAAGTTGTCGGCCATCCCGAGTGGTGTTAAATAACGAGGTTTATTGCCAATGCTTTGTATGTCGGCTTTATTAAAATGATCGTAATGAATATGCGAATACATTACCGCATCAATATTTTCCAGTTCTTGCTCACTAGGCCAAGCGCCTGCTTTACGATAAATACCACCGCCGAGTTTAAAGCCAAGTGCGACTGGAGAATCAAACTGATTTTTTACCGGATCAAACAGCACATTTTGACCATTTGGGGTGTTAATTACAAAACTAGCGTGGCCAAGCCAGCGTACGGTATAGCCGGTACTAAGTTGTGGTTTAGTTTGCTGGCCTTGGTACTGGCAGTTTTCGCTGCCGGTTTTGCATAGTAAGTCTGGGTGGGCTGGGTAGCAGTTTTCAGTACAGGTAGTGGGATATGTTTTTTCATCTGCGTATAAATTTTTATAACGACCGTTCTTATCATTAATAACAACAACTGAGTCAGAGCTGGTAATACGATTAATATTATTAGGTGCACCGCAGGCAGTTAGTATACATAAGAGTATTGTTGCGGTTAAAAAGCGTTTCATTGTAAATCCCTTTTAGCATGCCTTTAACATAAAAAAGCCTGCAATTAAGCAGGCTTGTTAAAGTAACAAATAATTAGCCAGCGCTATTCATTTGTTCAATAAATTTGTTTGAATCGGCAATCGATTTGTTCATGTCGTTCATCAACAATTGAATATCGCGCTTAAGGTTAGTGAATTCACCTTTAATAGCCGATACCGCTTGTGCATTTAAGTTATGCTTTAGGTATAAAACGTTATCATGAAGCGAGGTTAATACTGGCTCCATTTTACTCTCTGCGCTGCGCATTGAGCGTAATAGCTGATCAAATTGACGCTTAGTAGCGGCTAGCTTTTTGCTACTTTCACGCTTAAGTGATGCACTTTTATATTGCTCTAGCTCATCGGCCCATTCATCAAAAAGCGCCTCTGCTACGTCTTCTACTTTATTGATGTTAGTTGACACTTCGTTAGCGGCTTTTAAGCTCGACTCGTAGTCATCGTTTAATTGATTGTAGGTGTCTTGTAGTTCGCCACCATTAAAATCAATAAGTGTAGTTAAACGTTCAAGAGCCGATTTAAATTCTTCTTGCGACTCCTGCTGTGAATCTTTTGTTTCTTCTACGCGGTCAATAAGAATATCGCGTTTGTGAACACCCACTTTTTCCATCGCAGAATAATAAGCTGATTGGCAGCCAGTTAAAGTAAGTGTTACTACAAGCATTGAAACACTGAGTAATGTTTGTTTTTTCATTTGAATTCCTGTTTACGAGCGTTAGTGCTGTAAATTATGGCGCTGATTGTTATTATAATCAAAACTATATAAGCACAAGTCAATTGTATGAATGATAAGCTCTCACATTACAAACAGCAAGTTAAGTCCTTTATACGCCAGCAACCTGGTTGGTGGATGCAGTATTTTAATCGTTGTATAGACGATCAAATAACGGTTAATGCAGGTTACCTTGCTTACGTGACACTTCTTTCTTTAGTGCCATTAATTGCGGTGGGTGTTGCTATATTTTCAGCCTTTCCGGGCTTTGAATCTACTCGCATGGAAATTGAGAGCTTTTTGTTTACCAACTTTGTCCCTACCTCTACCGATGTTATTAGAGAGCATATTAGCTCCTTTGCGGGCAATGCCAACCAAATGACGGCGGTAGGTATTGGCTTTCTAGCTGCAATAGCCTTGCTGTTAATACGTAATGTAGATGCCACATTGAACCGAATTTGGCGCATAAAGAAAAAGCGCCCAATGATGATCTCATTTGCTGTGTACTGGATGGTTTTGAGCTTAGGGCCTATGTTGCTCGGTGCCAGTATTGGTGTTACCTCTTATATTGTATCTTTGGTGTCGTTTGCTGATCAGGGAATTCCGGGGTTTAGCGGGTTTTTGTTAAAGCTATTGCCGTATGGAATTTCGATGGTGGGCTTTATTATGCTCTACACCTTAGTGCCTAATACACGGGTGTCGTTTAGAGCGGCAATACCTGGCGCTTTTTTTGCGGCACTTTTATTTGAGCTGACCAAAAAAGGGTTTGCACTTTATATTAGTCATTTTCCGTCGTACGAAGTTATTTATGGCGCAGTAGCAACCATTCCTATTTTATTTGTATGGGTGTATTTGTCGTGGGTCGTTGTTTTGCTTGGCGCTGAATTTACTGCGTGCATTAGCCCAAATGATATTCCAGAAACACCAGAGCTTGAACTAGAAGATGATGAACCAGCAGTAAAGGACACAGTTTAAATGCAAGGTTTAATACAACGTGTAAAGCATGCCAAAGTAGAAATTAACAACCAAGTGGTAGGCGAAATTAGCCAAGGTATATTGTTGTTGCTGGGCGTTGAAAAACACGACGACAAACAAACGGCCGATAAGCTTTTACACAAGGTAAGTAATTATCGTATTTTTACTGACGAAAACGACAAAATGAACCTAAGCCTTAAAGATATTAAAGGTGAGTTACTTGTTGTTTCGCAATTTACGCTAGCGGCTGATACTAAAAAGGGTATGCGCCCTAGTTTTTCATCTGCGGCAACGCCAAGCCAAGCTAACGAGCTTTACGAATACTTTGTAGCTCAAGCTAAAGAGTTGGGGCTTACAATAGCCACAGGTGAGTTTGGTGCTGATATGCAAGTAAGCTTGTGTAACGATGGGCCCGTTACGTTTAACTTATCTGTTTAAGTTTTTGGTTACCACGACAATATGATTTACATAGCCCGTAATTTTTTGCGGGCTAACATTACAACCAAATACATCGAGTAATAGCTGCTGAAGTTGCTTTAATTGCGACTCATGCTGCGATAAAAAGTTAATAAATAGCACGCCGTTGTTATTTAAAGCCGAGTAGATTTTTTTATAAAATGCCTCTTCAAATAAAAATCGAGGCGCGTCTATTTGGCTAAATAAAT
>NZ_WTKW01000332.1:0-4580 GCF_011378745.1 Pseudoalteromonas sp. Z1A6 | reverse complement strand
AACCGCTCCTATGAGCGGTTTTTTTATACCTGCAATTTATTAATTGTTCAGGCGTCTAAGTTTTCATTAGCGGATGTAACAGTGCAAGCTTACGAAAACAGTGCTAACTTTGTAGTGTGAATCGGTAGGACCTTTTTGCAATAATATATAAATCGCCATAGGTTAAGTCACCGGCCACTGAGGCTAAAATAAGCCAAGTGTTATCGCTCTAGTTATCTATTTATTTATGTGCTCAAGGGATGCTTTAGAAGTGTTTAGCCTTTCAGCCAATAATAGGTAATTTAAACAAAGCAGGTAATTATTATGTTACCAATAAAAGTTTCTATCAGTGTATTTAGTTTGTTTGTAAGTTTTTCACTTATGGCGCAAGAGCAAATAATTAATGTTGCTCAAAAGCAAGATACCCAAAACGCACGAGAAGAATACCTCAATGAGTTATTAGTACGTGCACTTGAAAGTGTTAACTACTCCGGTGTTATCCGAATGACCCCCATATCAGAACTGCAAAAGCGTAAGTTAATAAACCTAGATGATAACGAATTAGATATGTATTGGAGTATGAGCAGTCCAGAGCGAGAGGCGCTTGCTTTGGCGATAAAAATACCACTATTTAAAGGCTATATAGGTAAGCGAGCTTTATTAACTAATAAGCAAAACTTGGCGCGCTTTAAAAAGGTAAAAAATATTGAGCAGCTAGCTACGTTTTCGGCTGTACAAGGGCACAACTGGCCAGATACAAGAATAATGTCCTATAACGGATTACATGTAAGACCGCTTACTAACTACCAAGCCATGTTCACTTTAACGAGCCGTGGACGAATAGATTACTTTCCTCGTTCGTTTATTGAGGTTAACTCTGAGCTTGTTGAAAACAAACAAAGTAATTTAGTAATCGTGCCTAATTTATACATAAGTTATCCAACCGGTATTTATTACTTTGTGACTAAGAGTAAACCTGAATTAGCAAAGGCTGTTGAAGAGGGATTAATAGTGATGCAGGAAAGCGGTGAATTTGACGCATTATTTAATGAATACTTCGCAAAGGATTTAAATACACTACCTTATGCAAAAGGCAAAACGATAGAGATTAAGCTCGATAACCCTTATTTTTAGGCACAAAAAAAGGAGCCTGAGCTCCTTTTTAGCATGCTATTAATAGCATCAAATTAGCGAAGTAACGACTCAGTTAATACTGGACGAATTTCACGAATAATTGCTTGAGTCAATTTTGGTGAACCACAGATAATATTGCCGCTGTGGTTATAGTTATTACCACCAGCGAAATCTACAACCATACCGCCCGCTTCTTTAACCATAAGTTCGCCTGCAGCAGAGTTCCAAGGTTTTAAACCAATTTCAAAAAATCCATCAACACGACCAGCTGCAACGTATGCCATATCTAAAGCAGAACAACCTGCACGGCGAATGTCTGCAGTGTGTACAAACAATGCTTTAAACGCTTCAGTGTATGCATCCATGTGGTTTTTGTTTTTGAAAGGGAAACCAGTAGCAAGTACAGTGCCTGCAAGAACCGTAGTTTTGCTAACACGTAGACGTTTGCTGTTTAACTGAGTGCCTTGACCGCGAGATGCAGTGAAAAGCTCACCACGAATTGGATCATAAATAACAGCTTGGTCTAAACGACCTTTAACTTTAAGTGCGATAGAAACCGCGTAATGAGGGATACCTTTGATGAAGTTAGTTGTTCCATCGATAGGATCTACAATCCATTGGTAATCATCATCCTTGCCTTTATGCTCACCTAATTCTTCACCAACAATAGAGTGAGTAGGGTAAGACTGTAAAATAGTGTCACGAATTACGGCTTCGGCTTCTTTATCAATGTTAGTTACTAAGTCGTTAGCGCCTTTTTGTTGCACTTCAACTTTTGATAAATCTTCACTTGCGCGAAGTAAAATTTTGCCTGCGTTGCGCGCAGCGCGAACCGCAATGTTTAACATTGGATGCATGGTATTACCTTTGGGTTGTAAAAGAACGTTTATATATTTCAGCCGGCGTATTTTAGCGACTTTTGACATAAAGTAAACAATAAACCCCAAATACTTATGTTTGTTTTTTATACAAGATTGAAAAGTGTCTATATTTTTAAAAAATAATAATGAGCAATTAATAAGTCACTATGTTCCTTTGTGTGTTAATTAAATTGAATTAATTTTAAATAACGCTTTACCTAAAGTTAGCTTGAGGTTTTATCGTGCCCCTAACTTAATTGATAGGACAACATTATGTATTTAGAGCACGTAAACTTAGTCGCGAGTGATATAAATAGTATGCTTAAATTTTACCAAGCTGTATTTCCGCATTGGTCAGTCAGAAGTGAGGGCAGAGGCGATTGGCATGGAAAACCAAGACGCTGGGTACACTTTGGAGATGACACGCATTACATTGCGATAAGCAGTCATGGTGAGGGTGAAAACAGAAACTTATCGGGCCATCAAATTGGTTTTGCACACTTTGCTTATGTAACTAATAATTTAAGCGCAGTAGTAATGCGCTTAAATAAAGTGGGTTTTACAGTAAGCAAGCAAGGTAGCGAGAATCCTTTCAGAAAGAATGTCTACTTTATTGATCCTGCAGGGTTTGAAGTTGAGTTTGTAGAGTATTTAAGTGATATACCAAGCGAGCGAAATAACGATTTATAATAAAATACTAAGCAGCACGCTAAAGTGCTGCTACTCAATTATAGTGAGCGGTTATTATTACCCGTGCCAAACTGGGTTTTTAGCTCATTTGCAAAGTTCATAAATTTTTCTTTAATTGTGCGCTTTATTTTTACTTCAACCGATCCCATAACTGCCTTTCCTTCAATATGAATAGTAGGACCTTGGCGTTTGTTAAGTGATACCGATTTATTTTCAAGGCTACTTAAAATACAAAACATTTTAGACACTACATTTACATGCTCTGGTACGTAAATCTCATCGCTACCAAAAATACAGTTAACGTGAATAGTTACATTTTGATGCGCAAAAATGGCATCAGTAAAATCAAGTACCACCGATCCCATAAAGTTACTTAAATATATATTTTTTGGGACAACCCACTGACCGCTTCGTTCGTTAGAGCCTAAAATACTGCGTAATGTAAAATCATCATCACTGTTTTGCTGTGCACTATAATGTGGTTTAAATTGCGATTGTTTTTCTGCTTTATATTGCTGATCGGTATTAAGTGTTAAGTCTTCTACTAAGGCTAAAAGAGCGTCGTTATTAGGTGCATCCATCGCGCTATCGAGTCGTCTCTCAAATGCATCAACAGAAATAACCCCATGACTGTAATTATAAATTAATTGGTCAATTACTTGTTCGCGTACTTGCTCTATTGGGCGGTCTTCAACTTTTACAGACATGGGGCATTCCTTATTGTATTTACTATTGATACTGCTCTTGATGTTTGTATGCAAAGCACGCACCAAATATAATCACCCTAATTATCAGTAGGTTAATTTATAATGATGTTTTTTATTTTGTTATATTAACGATAGATTAACCAAAAATGCAATTATCTAGCTATTTTCACTATTTGAGAAATTTTTACCGAGTAGCCTGTAAATAGTTACACAACTATAGATAATGCCTCACTCCAAAGTAAACTCAACCTATTGAAATTTAAGTATAAATAAAGTTGGCCCAAAGCTCGCATTAGTTAAAGTGTCTTTAATCAAAAGGAGAAAGATTATGAAAACATTTAACAAGTCTATTATCGCAGCTCTAGTTCTTGGTACTACGGCTATGGGTGCCCAAGCAAACAGCTGGGAAAACGAAAGTAAAGATGCTTGGATTGATGGTAAGGCAGAAACAGTTCTACTTATGAACACTAATCTAAACAACTTTGACATTAACACTGATGTAAAAAATGGCAAAGTAGTACTTACAGGTAAAGTTAATAGCGAGCTTGATAAAGAGCTAGCAGAAGAACTTGTACTTAGCCTAGATGGTGTATCTGATGTTGATAACAGCCTTACTGTTGTTAAAAGCATGGATACCAAAGATAAAAGCAATGACATGATGGACGATGATGATAACGACCTAACGGACGCTAAAATCACCACTGTAATCACAACTCGCTTCCTGTTTGACTCAGAAGTAGGTGGTACAGACATTGATGTTGATACCGACAACGGTATTGTAACTCTGAACGGTTCAGTAGAGTCTGAAGCTGAAAAACAACTAGCAGTTAAAATTGCTAAAAATGCTGAAGATGTTCGTGACGTAGTTGATAAACTAGCTATTGTTGCTGAATAGTACAGTATAGTTAAGGCCCACTAACACTGGGCTTTACGCCTTTTTAATGCTTAATTTAAATGGAGTTTAGTCATGGATATTATTCGTATAATACTTTCAGTTTTATTACCGCCATTAGGTGTATTTTTGCAAGTTGGCTTAGGTATGCACTTTTGGTTAAATATTTTATTAACACTGCTAGGTTATTTCCCAGGGTTAATACATGCAATCTACATTATTGCGAAAAAATAATGACAGATTATATATTGTGTAAGCCGACTACTGAGGCCTAATGATAAAAGTGCCCCAGTACTGTTCGGCTCACAATATTAATTT
>NZ_WTKW01000331.1:0-4616 GCF_011378745.1 Pseudoalteromonas sp. Z1A6 | reverse complement strand
GCTGTTTTGCTTGCTCTAACAAGTAACGCTTTAATAAAATAGATATACATTTATACAAAGGTTATTTTTTAATGAAATTAAAGCTTTTATCAGTTTTAGTTGCAGCATCTGCTGCAACAAATGCATTCGCTGCAGACGCAGATCAAAAAACGTGGGAAGTTACCAGTGAACTTGGTGCTATTATCACAAGTGGTAATACAGAAACGACCACACTCAAAGGTGGTATTAAAGTACAGCACAACCTTGAAAACTGGAACAACGAATACAAACTAGACGGCATCTATAAAGAAGATGAAGTTGAAGATGCTAATGGCGACAAAAATAAGCAGCGCACTAATGAAAAGTACTCGATTTCAGCGCAAGGCAATTACAAATTAAATGAAGATCATTCTCATCTATTCATTTATGGTTCACACGTTTCAGATTATTTTGGAGCATATAGAAGTGAGTCAGTAATTTCTGCAGGTTACGGTCTACGTTTATTAAACGAAAAAACCATGTGGTTAAGTGCCGAAGTTGGTCCTGGTTATAAATATTTTGAATACCCAGATGACAGCACTGAAATAGATGATAACGGTAACTCTCTTGCTGGTGAGTTTGAAGGCGAAGTAATTGCCTTAGGTAAATTAGATTACAACTGGCAAATTTCTGAGAGTGCACGTTTTACTCAATTAGTTGCTGTAGAGTACGGTGATACAAACACTAAAACTCGTTCAGAAACTGCATTACTTGCAAAAATAAACGGCTCATTACAAATGAAAGTCGCTTTTAATGTCACTAACAACTCAGATGTTGCTGACGACAAAGAAAGCACTGACACAGAAACATCATTTACTCTTGTTTACAGTTTTTAACCAATGTAACTAAGTTAATGACACTAAAGTGACAAAAGGGACGAAAGTCCCTTTTTTATTTGCTCAAAATTAATGTATTATAGCCACCAATTTTGGTTGTAGACCTAGGGATATACCTACTCGTGAAAGTTTTTACACAATTTATTAGTGCTTTTATTCTACTTTGTAGTTTTAGTACTTTGGCTTTTACGCCAACAGCATCTCAAATTGAGCAATTTAAAAAGCTGCCAAAAGCTCAGCAAGAAGCCCTAGCAAAACAGTATGGTGTTGATGTTTCAACAATCACCGGTACAAACCAATCTAATAATCAAAATAATACAGAGCAACAAAACAGTATTGGCGAGCGCGCAGAGCCAGAAAAAGAAAAGCTAACAGATGAAGAGCGCTTCAAACCAAAAGCAGACGAATTAAAACCATATGGTTATGAGTTGTTTGCAGGTGAACCCACTACATTTATGCCAAGCGAAAATGCGGCAGTACCCGATACTTATATTGTAGGCCCTGGCGATCAATTAAAAATTAACTTTTATGGTAAAGAAAGTGACAGTTTTGAAGTCATAGTTGACCGTGAAGGACGTATTAGTATTCCTGACCTGAGCCCTGTAGAAGTGGCTGGTTTAACCTTTGCTGAAATTAAAGAACTAATAAAAGTAAAAGTAGAGCAGGAAGTTATTGGTGTAAAAGCCTTTATATCGCTTGGTCAACTTCGTAGCATGCGTATTTTAGTGCTAGGTGAGGCTTACAAGCCGGGTAGCTACAGTGTTTCTTCATTAACAACTGTTTCGCACGCATTATTTGTAAGTGGTGGTGTGTCTGACATTGCCTCTCTTCGTAATATTCAAGTTAAACGCGCAGGCAACGTAGTTGCAAATTTTGACCTTTACGACTTACTTATTAATGGTGATAGCAGTAACGATATCGTATTAAAGCCGGGCGATGCTGTATTTATTCCATCAGTTGGCGCTCAAGTAAGAGTTGAAGGTGCGGTTAAACGCCCAGCTATCTTTGAACTTAAAATAGGTGAGTCTGCTAAGCAGTTATTAGCAATGGCCGGAGGCCTTAAACCAAATGCATATGCCAAAAGCGCAATTGTAGAGCGCTTTAACTTCGATCGTAAAGAAGTGCTATCGGTAGATTTTTCAAAATCGCAAATTAACTATATTCCACAAGATGGCGACCGTATTCGCTTTAATTCAGTTAGCTCGCAATATCAAAACTCAGTTAGCTTAATTGGTGCTGTAGCGCGCCCAGGCAATTATCAGTGGCATCAAGGCAAGCGCATTTCAGATGTACTTAAATCAGTACGTGGTGATTTATTACCGCAAGCCGATTTAAGCTACGGACTCGTAATCCGCGAAATAAATATAAACGGCGATATAGAAGCACATCAGTTCGATGTTGCTCAAGCTATTATTAAAAACTCTGAAAATAACTTACAACTTCAAGCTAATGACAAAATTGTTGTATTTAGCCGTTTTGAAGAAAAAGAAGCCGAGCTGTCTGCACTAGCAAATATGGCCCTTAGTCAAGAGCAACAAGAGCAGCAACTAAAAGCAGAGCAGTGGCATAAGTTTGAGCAAAAAGAATTCGAAAAATACATTGGCGTTAATCAAGAAGACGAAGAACTTGTTCTTGAAGACAATAAAATACTCTCTATTGCTGAAATTTCTAAGCGCAAAGCAAAAGAAGAAGAAGACCAAGAACTCAAACCTGAAGATTACGCGTTATTTAGCCGCCATAATTTATTAGCTCCAATTATTGCTAAATTTAAGCAGCAAGCATCAGTGCAACAAGCAATGCAACTTGTGGAGATCAGTGGAAACGTTACTTTCCCTGGTATTTATCCATTAATGATTGGCGGTGAAGCAAAAGACTTAATAATAGCAGCGGGTGGCTTGTTAGAGTCAGCCTACGTGAAGCAAGCTGAAATTACACGTATTGTAGCCAGTGATGGTTCTAAAATAGAACACCTACGATTTGATCTCGAAAGTGCGATGAAAGGTGAACTTCAAAGTAATATTACATTACAAAGCAAAGACAGTATCAATGTTTTTGCAATTCCAAACTGGCAAGAAAATGTAAAAGTAGAATTAAAAGGCGAGCTTAGATTCCCGGGCACTTATACAATACGCCGTGGTGAAACGCTTACTGAACTACTTGAACGTGCGGGTGGCTTTTCAAAATTTGCAGAGCAAAAAGCAGCTGTATTTACGCGTACATCGATAAAAGAGCAAGAGCAAAAGCAACTAGCGCGTTTATCTACAGAGCTTCGTCGTGATATAGCTTCAAAAAGCTTTCAGAACTCCGTAAGCAGTAGTACGCTTTCATATGAAGAGATGAACAAGCTGTTAAACGACCTCGCGAGTGTTGAAGCCGTAGGCCGTTTAGTAATTGACTTACCGTTAATTGTAAATAATCAACAAAATTTAGTATTACAAGATGGCGATACACTATATGTACCAAGCAAGCGCGATTCAATTAGTGTAATTGGTGAAGTTAACTACTCAACATCACATCTTTATAAAACAGGTGTAAGTGTTGATGATTATATAGCACTAAGTGGCGGGCTCAAAGAGCGTGCCGCTGAAGATCGAATTTACATTATTAAAGCTAATGGTTCAGTGAAAATACCAAATACAGGTGGCTGGTTTGCAGCAAATAATGCTGACCAGTTAGAACCAGGGGACACAATAGTAATCCCAATGGATGCAGGGCATATGGATAAGCTAACGCTTTGGAGTACAGCAACGCAGATTCTTTATCAGCTAGGTGTAGCTGTAGCAGCAATTGGAAGTCTTTAGGTGAAAAATGAATAATCAAGATTATATAGAGGTGGATTTCCGAACTTTAATTTCTATATTATGGAAAGGGCGTATATTAATTGTAGGTATTACAGCTTTATTTTCTGTAATAGCCGTTTTATTCTCACTGTCTTTGCCAAATATTTATCGTTCTGAGGCATTGATCAGTGTCGTTGAACAGGGACAGGACTCACCTTTAAGTGGATTATCCTCCACATTTGGAGGACTGGCTTCCATCGCCGGAATAAATTTACAAGCTGGAAGTGGTAGTAAACGTGATATAGCAATCGAAACACTGAAAAGTAGGACGTTTATTAGTGATTTTATTAATATTAATGAGCTAAAGCCCTTACTAATAGGTGTTGAGGGCTGGAATGCTGAGAAAAACGAACTTATTTATGATTCTGAAGTTTATGATATAGAAAATAACATCTGGGTGCGTGAGGTCAGTTACCCTAAAACAAAAACACCTAGCGACTTAGAAGCATACCGCTACTTAATAAAGGAAAACTTGTCTATTTCGGAAGATGAAGACACTGGTTTTATTCGTGTATCTATAAAACATTATTCACCATATATAGCTAAAAGAATCTTAGATAGCCTTATTAACTCTATAAACAATAAATTACGAATGATCGATATTGAAGAAGCCAATAAAAGTGTAGTTTTTCTACAAAGTAAACTTAAAGAAACTAAGAATGTAGATATAAGAAAAATCATGTTCGATATGATTGAAGGGCAAGTGCAAAATCAAATGCTTGCAGAGGTAAGGGATGAGTATGTGTTTAAAACTATCGATCCTGCAATTGTTGATGAAATTAAGTTTTCACCTAAAAGAGCCATTTTAAGTATTATGGGTGCAATTTTAGGTTTTTTTATAGCTGTATTCAGTCTTTTAGTGTTTTTTATATATAAACGACAAAAGTAACTAGTGTTAAACCTTGAATATTACTTTTTCTTT
>NZ_WTKW01000330.1:0-4639 GCF_011378745.1 Pseudoalteromonas sp. Z1A6 | reverse complement strand
TGTATTATCTATATACCTTTAAAATGCCATATAAGCGCTGCTTTTTTAATTCCAGACGATAAAAAACCAGCTTAAAAGCTGGTTTAGTACTTAATCTGAACTTTGCTTAAGCGGTTAAAGCGTATTCGTTTTTTGTACTTTATATTTTATACGGTAGCTATGTAGTAGTGGTTCAGTGTAACCACTAGGTTGTGTTACGCCCTCTAAAACTAATGCAGTAGCGGCTTGATAGGCAATGCTGTTATTAAGGGTTTCTTCGTTTGTTGCCATGGGTGTATATGCAGTGTCGTGCTCGTTTTGACCATCAACTACTTTGGCCATTTTAGCCATTGTTGATTTTATTTGCGCCTGTGAACACACGCCATTTAGCAACCAATTAGCCATATGCTGGCTTGAAATACGCAGTGTTGCTCTGTCTTCCATTAGCCCGATATGGTTAATGTCGGGTACTTTTGAGCAGCCAACGCCTTGATCAATCCAACGTACAACGTAGCCTAAAATGCCTTGTGCGTTGTTTTCAAGCTCGCTTTGAATATCTTCTTTTGAAAGCGTTTTAGGGTCTGCCATTAGCGGCGGTGTAAGCAGGTCATTAAGGCTAGCAATAGTACGTTTAGCAATACTTTGCTGCTCGGTAAATACGTTTACATCGTGATAATGCATTGCGTGCAGAGTAGCGGCTGTAGGGGAGGGCACCCATGCTGTATTAGCGCCTGATTTAGGATGTGCTAGTTTTTGCTCCATCATTAATGCCATTTTATCTGGCATTGGCCACATGCCTTTACCAATTTGTGCTTTATGACTTAAGCCACAAGCAAGGCCAATATCGACATTGCGATCCTCATATGCGCTTATCCATGATTGCTGTTTAATCTGTGCTTTTGGAAGTACAACACCCGCTTGCATAGAGGTATGAATTTCATCGCCGGTTCTATCTAAAAATCCGGTGTTGATAAATACCACACGCTCTTTAGCTGCATGAATACAGGCTTTTAGGTTTACAGATGTACGGCGTTCTTCATCCATAATACCCATTTTAAGGGTGTTTTTAGGTAAGCTTAGCGCTTCCTCTACTAGGCTAAATAAAGTGTTAGTAAACGCCACTTCTTCAGGGCCGTGCATTTTTGGTTTTACTATATTAATACTTTGCGCGCTGGTATTTTTTATACCTGTTTTTTTGTTTAGGTCGTGCAGGGCAGCGGTGGCTGTAAACATCGCATCCATAATGCCTTCAAATACCGGTTGATTGTACACATCGGTAATAGCAGGGTTCGTCATTAAATGGCCAACGTTTCTAACAAACATCATGCTGCGGCCTTTTAAAGTAACGGTGCCGCCGTCAAGTGCGGTGTATATTTTATCACTTTGTAGGGTACGCTCTACGGTTTTATCGCCTTTTTTAAACGATTCAACTAAGTTACCTTGCATCAAACCAAGCCAATTTTTATAAACCTGTACTTTATCTTCTGCATCTACTGCAGCTACTGAATCTTCACAGTCCATAATGGTGGTGAGTGCGGCCTCTAACACTACATCTTTTAAGCCTGCTTTATCTGCTTGGCCAATAATGTGGTGGTGATCGATATGTAGCTCTATGTGTAAATCATTGTTTTTTAATAATACTACAGTAGGATTTTGCGCTTCACCTTGATAGCCAATAAGCTGAGATGGGTCGGCTAATGTGGTTTGAGAGCTATCACGTAACGTAATTAAAAGTGCGCCATCTACTACTGAATAATTAGTGCTTTCTATGTGCGAGCCATTAGTCAGCGGCAATGCTTTATCTAAAAACTGACGAGCGTAGGCCATGACTTTAAAACCACGTACTGGGTTGTAAGTAGTGCCTTTTTCGGCGCCATCGTCTTCGCTTAACACATCAGTGCCGTATAAAGCGTCGTATAACGAACCCCAACGTGCGTTAGCAGCATTAAGTGCAAAGCGTGCGTTACTTACAGGCACAACCAACTGAGGCCCTGCTGTAAGCGCTACCTCGGGTTCTACATTTTGAGTTTCAATCTCAAAGTTGGCAGGCTCTTTTACTAAATAACCAATATCTTGCAAAAAGGCTTGGTACTTAACGCTATCCCACGCTTTATTAGCAAGATGGTAGTCGTCTATTTGCTTTTGAAGCAGCTCTCGCTTTTCAAGCAATGCTGTGTTTGTAGGGGTAAGTGTTTGCACTATATGTGCAAAGTTTTGCCAAAACTGCTGCTCACTCAAATGCGTGCCAGGGAGTAATTGGTTTTTAACGAAATCAGCAAGTTGTGTGTCTACGCTGAGTCCTGAATGTGTGAGAGTGTGGGACATAATTGCCTTCCTTAAACGGTCGCGATGTTGTTGTGTGCTTGTGCGTTAAGGCAACAATAACTCAAAAAAGCAATGTTGAGTGCTTTTTAGCCATTCACAAAATGTATAGCCGCAATAATAACTATAAATTTACTAAATCTAAAAAATGAGCCTAATGTTGAATCAAGCGAAACGGAGCACACACTCCTAGCCACTCTCACAACATTAAAATAATTTACACACTCGTTCGAAGGATTTTATTATGACAACATATCAACGCGAAACAGACACTCTTTCTACTCTTTGCCAATCTCAAGGCAGCCCATGGAAAGCTATTAACCCTGAATACGCAAGCCGTATGCGTTTACAAAACCGCTTTCGTACTGGGATTGAAATTGCGCAATACACAGCAGACGTAATGCGTGAAGATATGGCTGCATATGACGCAGACACAAGCCAGTACACACAGTCTTTGGGGTGTTGGCATGGTTTTACTGCCCAACAAATGATGATGGCTATTAAGCGCCACCAAAAAACAACTAAACGCAGCTATGTGTACTTAAGTGGCTGGATGGTTGCAGCGCTTCGCTCTGCATTTGGCCCGCTGCCAGATCAAAGCATGCACGAAAAAACGTCGGTTCCTGCATTAATTGAAGAAATTTATACGTTTTTAAAGCAAGCTGATGCACGCGAACTTGACCACTTATTTAATGACCTAGATGCAGCAAAAGCGAATGGCGGTGACGTTCAAGCGGTTATTGATAAAATAGACAACTTTGAAACCCATGTTGTGCCAATTATTGCTGATATTGACGCTGGTTTTGGTAACGAAGAAGCAACTTATTTACTCGCTAAAAAAATGATTGAAGCCGGTGCGTGTGCCATTCAAATAGAAAACCAAGTGTCTGACGCTAAGCAATGTGGTCACCAAGCGGGTAAAGTTACAGTACCGCACGAAGACTTTTTAGCAAAAATCAATGCAGTACGTTACGCTTTTTTAGAACTCGGTATTGATAACGGTATTATTGTGGCACGCACAGATTCATTAGGTGCCAGCCTTACTCAAAAAGTACCTGTGTCGCAAACACCTGGTGATTTAGCAAGCCAGTACAATGCATTTTTAGAAACCACGCCAATTAACGGTGTTGATGACTTAAATGAAGGCGACACGGCAATGAAAATTAATGGCCAGTTATGTAAACCAACTCGCCTAGATAACGGTTTATTTCAATTCCGCGAAGGCACTGAAAAAGACCGCGTAGTTCTAGATTGTATTACGAGCTTGCAGTCGGGCGCTGATTTACTGTGGATTGAAACAGAAAAACCACATGTTAAACAAATCGCAGAGCTGGTAAATCGTGTAAAAGAACACGTGCCAAATGCAAAACTGGTATACAACAACTCGCCTTCGTTTAACTGGACGCTTAAGTTCCGTGAGCAAGTATATCAAGAATGGCAAGAAGCTGGCCGTGACTTAAGTGCTTACCCAAGCCTTGGCGACAACAAAGGCTTAATGGCTCCAGAAATGGATGCAACAGAGCTTGCTCAAGCAGCCGATTTACTAGTGCAAAACTTCCAACGCGATGGCGCACGTGAAGCCGGTATTTTCCATCACTTAATTACTCTGCCTACGTACCATACAGCTGCGCTAAGCACTGATATTTTATCAGAAGGTTACTTTGGCGACATGGGTATGCTGGCGTACGTACGTGATGTACAGCGCCAAGAGATTCGCCGTGAGCAGGCTTCTGTTAAGCACCAAGATTTAGCGGGTTCTAACATGGGCGATACACACAAAGAATACTTCTCTGGTGATAATGCGCTAAAAGCCGGTGGTGAAGATAACACCATGAACCAATTTTAATTCCTAACTAGATAGTGTTACTCAAGGGCCAATAGGCCCTTTTTTATTGCTTTAAGTAAAGTTAGAACATTGAAGCACAATTACAGATCAGACTTTAACTAACCTAATCATGTTGGATCACGATTTAACTACCTGAGTAAATTTACAGATCAGAGTTTAACTAACCTTTCATAAAACGACCTTTTTTAGGTGATTTTGCTGTAAATAGCGTTTACAGCAACTAAAAAAAGCGGATAAGTGACTGATTTTTGCTTTAATAGACAAACAGAGGAAATTTATAAACCGATTTTTTACTAACTTCTCGTTGCTATAAAACAAAATTTTACTAACTGAGAGGGTATAAACAGTGACTCAAACCGATATTTTACCAACTCAAGTTACAAAAAAGGCTATAAACCGAAATTTTACTAACTGAAGCTTTAGCTAAGTCCGATATTTAACTGTCACAGAAGTGTAAAGGGGGTTTACAGTTTGAATACTATAGCGGTAAAT
>NZ_WTKW01000033.1:0-19682 GCF_011378745.1 Pseudoalteromonas sp. Z1A6 | reverse complement strand
CCCTAGATTGAACAAATTTCAATCCACAAAGATCAACACGCCCTAGTAGATTAGTTTAATTACGCTAAGGTTTTTTAAAACCTTTTTAATACGTAAATTAAGTAAACCTTGCTCTTTATTACTTATATTATTGTAGGTGATAAAGAGCGAGCTTTTAGAAACCCCTCTTGAGATAGCACGTATTTAGTGCCTATATACTTGCAGTTAGTTTTTTCTTAAAACGTTGATGATAACCACAAACGTAATTTTAGTGACCATAACGGCTGAATGCCTGTTAGCCCTTGCGTCATTTTATTATCTTTTAAGATTATATAAGATGGCGTGACTTGCCCTTGCCAATCGGCAAATATCTCACCGTGTTGATCGTTGACAGTGGTAAAACTGTAGCCATGATCATTTAGATACTCATGTAGTTTTTGATCCGAGCCTGATTTTATTGCGATACTCACGACAGGGTAGTTATTCTCGTTTGCGAGTTCGTTTATGGCAGGGGAGGTAATACTACAAATAGGGCACCAAGTTCCCCAAAAATAGACAAGTGTTGGTTTATCTTGGCTCATTGCTGACAAATCAATGTTTTGCCCTTTATAATCTATTAATTGTAATTGAGGATTTGCTGGCATAACAGGTTGTCGCCACCAATTGACAGCGTTATAAATTACGAAAAATATGAAACCATATATCAACACACTTTTTAATATTGATAGGCCTTTTTGTTTTGGCGTTTTTTTAGGTGTGTCTTTTTTATTTTTGGTACCCGTTGTCATAGTTGCAGCTTTACCCTAAGTGTTTTTTACTTTAGTTATTTGCAAAAGTTTCTAATTTAAACCAGCAACCAAGTAGCAGTACCTAAAAAGGCGAATATACCCACAATATCTGTCACCGTGGTTAGCACCACACTCCCTGCAAGTGCTGGGTCTATATTCATTCTTTTAAGAATAATAGGGATACTCGCACCAGCAACACCTGCCACCACTAAGTTCATAAACATAGCGAAGGCGAGTACGCCACCAAGCATAAAGTCCCACTGCCATAGGGCAATAACACCTGCTATTAACAACGACCACAAAACACCGTTTAACGCGCCAATAGCAAGCTCTTTCATCATCAAGAAACGTTGGTTTGTTTGATTTATATGACCTACCGCAATACCACGAATAACAAGCGTTAATGATTGGCTACCTGCAACACCGCCCATAGAAGGGACAATACCGTTAAGTACAGCTAAAATAGGTAAAACATCTAAAGTGCCTTCAAAAAAGCTAGCTACAAAAGCAGCTGCAAGTGCAGTCAGCAAGTTAACACCTAACCAAACTGAGCGTTTTTTAGAGCTTTTTAGTACGGGAGCAAAAGTATCTTCTTCATCATCAAGACCGGCTAAGCCTAATAAACTATGCTCAGCATCTTCTCGAATTACGTCAACGATGTCATCGATAGTGACACGACCAAGGAGCTGATCGTTATCATCAACGACGGGGGCCGATATCCAATTATGACGCTCAAATAATTGAGCTACTTCACTTTCATCCATTGAGATTGGGATAGACTCACAATCTTCATCCATTAAATCGCGAACAATCTTTTCTGGTGGATTAGTTAATAATGTACTGAGTGATAAAGCGCCTATAAAGCAGTTATGCTTATCAACAACATATAAGTCATCGGTACCTTCTGGTAACTCGCCACGTAGCCTAATATATCGAAGTACAACATCAAGCGTAACGTCAGGGCGAATGGTCACCGTATCGGTGTTCATGAGCGCGCCAGCAGAACGCTCTTGATACGAAAGTGCTTGTGTTGCACGTTCACGGTCTTGAATGTCCATCGCGCTAACAACGTCTTTGTAAACGGTGTCAGGCAGGCTACGTAATACTTCACCTAAGTCATCATGGCCCATATCTTCGGTTGCGGCTGCAATGTGCTTAGGTTCCATTTGGGCAATAATGCCTAAACGTACATCTTCTGATAGTTCTTCAAGAACATCACCTTGTACATCGGGATCAACCAACTGCCAAAGTAGTCGGCGAATTTTATGCGGTGATGACTCTAATAGTAGTGCGGTATCACAAGGAGCTGTTTTTGCGAGCATGCGCCTAACTTGAACAAATTGACCACTATTAAGTGACTTAGTCACCTGCTTTAGTTGTTGTAGTGGGTAATCTTGTTCAAAAGCTTCAGGCATTGGCGTCCTTTATAAATTTTTATATTACTTTATGAGGGGAGGTGAGTTAACTGGCGTCACTAACCATATTTATTTTATATATCTGTTTTAGTTGAGGCATTAGTAATGCGAGTGTTGTTTTTATAAAACAGATTACTCTTGTTCATTAAAGCGTTGTGCTATCAATTCTCCAACAGCATGTAAAGCTTGCTCAGAATCAGGGCCTTTACATACAACTTTAACTTCTTTGCCTTGGCTACTTTCAAGTAACATGAGTGCAAGTACGCTATCGCCTGCGGCTTCTTTGTCATCTTGAAATAATGTAATTGTAGCATCAAACTGCACTGCCAATTGGGCAAGTACGGTGGCTGCTCTGGCGTGTAATCCTAATTTGTTTTTTATTAAAAAAGTGTCTTCACAATGCATAAGTTACTCTACCTAAGCTGAACAGGTGATTATTCAGCTATATTATTTTTCTTGTTCGCGATGGCGAATTTTTACATTGGGGTGTGTCATTGCAAAACTTTCACCAATAGTTTGCGCTAAATATACAGAGCGATGTTGACCGCCCGTACACCCAATGGCAATGGTCAAATAACTGCGGTTATTTCTCTCTAAGTGCGGCAACCACGTTTGTACAAATGTTTGAATTTGCCATGTGAACTTTTGCACAATACTATGACTAGCCAAATAATCTTTAACAGGTTGATCTAACCCATTTAAAGGCTTTAATTCAGGCTCCCAATGAGGGTTTGGTAAAAAGCGTGCATCAAATACATAGTCTGCTTCTTTTGGGATACCGTGTTTAAAACCAAACGATTCAAACGTGACAATAAGTTGCTTATCTTTTTTACCTAAAATCTTTTCACGAATAGATTCAGCAAGTTGATGAACGCTTAAATCAGTTGTATCTATCATAAAGTCGGCGCGGGTGATTAATACATCAAGTAATTCTTTTTCTTTTTTGATGGCTAAATCAAGAGGCAACGAGTCAATTGATAGTGGGTGTAATCTACGAGTTTCAGAAAAACGTTTGATCAATGTTTGATCGTCGCTATCTAAATAAAATAACGTAGGTTTTGCAAAGCCAGGCAAGTATTCAAGAATATCGTTAAATTCATCTTGTTGTTTAGGGATGTTACGCACATCAATGCTAACAGCAATTTTATCATAGCTATCAGACACACTGCGAACTAATGAAGGAAGCAAGTTAACTGGAATATTATCTACGCAATAATAACCTAAATCTTCTACAACGCGTAAAGCAACCGACTTTCCAGAACCAGAACGGCCGCTTATGATAATTAACTCCATTTATCACCCTTTAATAAAACTACGATTGATCAACAATAACTTGGTAAAGTTCAGCATCTGATTTTGCACTACGTAACTGCTTACAAAAATCTTTGTTATTGAGTCTATCAGCAATGGTAGCTAGAGTCTTTAAGTGCTGCTGGTTATCTCCATCTGGTACGATGAGTGCGACGAAAATATCAACAGGGCGGTTATCTATAGCATCAAAATTTATTGGCGTTTCGCTAACGAGCACTAAAGCCAAAGGCTCTTCTGCACCGCTCATTCTTCCGTGAGGAATCGCAATGCCACGCCCTATACCTGTACTACCCAATTTCTCTCTACTCATTAAAGCAGTTAGAATGTCTTGTTGCGGTAGGTATGGAAGTTTAGCGTGAGCAAGTTCGCTAATGAACTCTAAAATCCTTTTTTTGCTATTAAAAAGGACCGCAGCTTTGCTGCAGTCCTGGCATATAAGTGAGCTTAATTTCATCATATTAGTGTCGAGCAAGCTTCTCTTTGTGTTTAATTACTTGGCGATCTAGCTTGTCGATCAACGAGTCAATGGCGGCATACATATCTTGATGTTCTGTAGAGGCAAAGAGTTCGGCGCCACTTACGTGTATTGTCGCTTCTGCTTTTTGATTTAGTTTTTCTACATCAAGAATGACATGAACATTATTAATATGATCAGAGTGTCTTTCTAGCTTCGCAAATTTGGTATTAATATAGTCTCTTAGTGAATCGGTTAATTCTACGTGACGACCAGTTAAGTTTAGTTGCATAAGCATTACCCTCTTTTTTTTGCGTCTTAAATCAAACTTTTACGCTGATTTGACGGTGGAATAGCCAGAGATTCGCGGTATTTTGCGATTGTACGTCTCGCTACTTTAATTCCTTGCTCAGCCAATATATCCGCTATTTTGCTATCACTCAATGGTTTTGCTGAGTTTTCTGCTGCGATTAATTTTCGGATAAGCGCACGGATTGCTGTAGATGAACATTCACCACCGTTTTCGGTGCTTACATGGCTTGAGAAAAAATATTTAAGCTCAAATATACCACGGGGTGTGTGCATATACTTTTGGGTTGTTACGCGCGAAATTGTTGATTCGTGCATTTCTACCATTTCAGCAACATCATTTAAAACCATTGGTTTCATGGCTTCAGGACCGTGTTCAAAAAAGCCTTGTTGTTGCTTAACAATACAATTTGTTACTTTTAATAGCGTGTCGTTTCTACTTTCTAAGCTTTTAATAAACCATTTAGCTTCTTGTAAATGCGAGCGAATAAACTGGCTGTCACCACTGGATTTTACAGTGCGAGACATTGCAGCGTATTGGCTATTAACACGAATTTTAGGCATGCTATCTGGGTTTAACTCAACAACCCAGCGGCCTTTAATTTTTTTAACTGACACATCAGGAATAACATACTCAGACTCTTCTCTTACAATAGTATCTGCAGGCTTAGGGCTAAGAGTATGTATTAATGTCATTACTTCTTTAAGCTCTTCTTCTTTGAGCTTAGTCTTCTTCATTAATGTACGATAGTCACGAGCTGCTAATAAATCAATATGCTCGGTTAAAATCATTTTCGTTTCATTAATGTAAGGTGTTTCTTTATCAAACTGGTTAAGTTGAATACATAAACACTCTTGTAAACTACGTGCAGCAATACCGACAGGATCAAACAGTTGGATGCGCTTTAATACTGCTTCAATTTCATCAAGTTCAACTTCGTTATCTTCTTCGTTTTCTTGATTAAAGCTTTCTAAAATTTCTTCGCAGCTTAGTGTTAAAATGCCTGAATCATCGACGGCTTCTACAATAGCAATAGCAATGGCTTCATCGGTAGGGCTAAATGGCGTTAGTTGTAATTGCCACATTAAATACTCATGAAGCGTTTCAGTAGAGGCGCCTTGGTATATTGATTCGTCTTCAGGCATTGGACCTGATGATGCTGCAGGGGCGGCACTCATGTACTCATCCCAACTAACATCCATAGCCATGTCGTCACTTAGCGTGTCTTTTGCAAGTGCTTCACCACTATCTTGTTCGTATTCGCTTGGAGCATCATCGGCAGATGCGCTAACAGTTATGTCATCTGTATCTGCTTTTTGCTCGTTTTTACCTGCAGCGTCTTCGGAATAGTCTGGTTCTTCAACCTCTAATAGCGGGTTGCTGTCGAGAGCTTCTTGTATTTCTTGCTGGAGATCCAATGTACTGAGTTGCAACAAACGAATAGCCTGTTGCAGCTGTGGAGTCATTGTAAGTTGCTGGCCCATGCGCAGCTGTAGTGATTGCCTCATGTATCTCTAACAATCCTTTTATGTTGTTATAATTAATACTAGCAGATGCTTAAAGACATGGCGTAAATGTTACAGCCTAAATTGCTCGCCTAAGTAAACATCGCGTACTGTTTTATCATTTAATACGTGTTCTGGAGTACCTGATGCAATCAGCTCCCCATGAGAAACAATGTAGGCTTTTTCACAAACATCAAGGGTTTCTCTTACGTTATGATCGGTAATTAATACACCAATCCCACGATTTTTAAGATGTTCTATTATTTTCTTTATGTCTAATACCGAAATCGGGTCAACACCTGCAAATGGTTCATCCAGTAATATAAATTTAGGATCTGCTGCCAGCGCACGTGCTATTTCAACACGACGACGTTCGCCACCCGACAATGCCATACCTTGGCTATCACGAATGTGTTGTATGCTAAATTCATCTAATAATTTATCGAGAGTGTCTTCTCTAGCTTGTTTATTTAACTCTTTGCGCGTTTCTAAAATGGCCATTAAGTTTTGATAAACAGTCAGCTTTCTGAATATTGAAGACTCTTGCGGTAAGTAGCCAATGCCTAATCTAGCACGACTATGCATAGGTAAAAGAGTAATATCGTTATCGTCTATCGATATTTTACCTTTGTCGCTAGGTACAAGTCCTACTATCATATAAAACGTGGTAGTTTTACCTGCGCCGTTAGGGCCAAGTAAGCCAACAATACTGCCAGCTTTGACTTCAAGGCCGACGTTTTTTACAACTTCACGGCCTTTATAGCTCTTTGCTAATAGCTCTGCTTTTAATGTGCTCATGGTTGACCTTTGTCGCTTTTTTTACTTTTTTTAGTCTCGATTGGTACTAAAATTGTGTGAACGCGGTCAGTTGAGTTTTCATCTTTTTCGGCACTGATTAGCTGCTGCTCTATATCGTAGGTAATGCTTTTAGCATTTATTTTTTGTCCCGCTTGCGATACTTGTGCATTACCAACAAGCGTTAAAAAACGCTTAGATACATCATAACGTACTTCGTCAGCACTGGCGCTCATAGTCGTGCCATCTGATTGCTTTTCTTCAAAGTGCGCAGGGCTACCTGTAGCAATTAATAATTGTTTATTATCGCCAAGTTCATCGCGTTTATGTACTTCTAAGCGGTCGGCTGTGATACGGCGGTTACCGTGAATAATTTCAACGTTTTTTTCAAAAATCCCGACATTAGCTTTTAATTGACCTTCTTGCTTATCGGCGCTTATTGAAATTTGATTTGCAGCCGGTTGCGTGTTTTGCTCTGCAGCACTACTATTAAACGCTAGTATAAGTGTAGGAATAATAAGTGATTTTAATATTTTATTGGTCATAATATATGGTTCGCGTATGGTTAATTAGTTTTATCACTTCGGTTTTTAAGTCGGCTTCTAGGCCTTTACCAGTGATTTTTAAATTGGGTCCAGTGATGATAACGGGTTGCTCCGAACGCATTGTTAATAGCTTTATATCTACCTGAATATTATCAGCATTGATTTTGTCTATCATGGCGTTATCGGTTAAGTTTTTGGCAACCACATTGCCTTCTAAAATTAATTGTTTGTCTTCGTATAATGTTGCTTCGTCTGCATTTATTTGCCACGTTTGCTTTTCGTTATATAAAGTAAAAATAGGTTTTTCAAAAAACGTAAAACCTAATTGTTGATATAGCTCCATTTTAGCCGCAGTGACTTTGTGGCTAATTTTACCTTGTTCGTCATAGGCTGTTTGTTTGAGTTCTATGGCTATGTAATCAGGCTTGGCAATAACTTCAGGCTCAGTCTGAGGCACAATATTTGTTTGTGTAAAATAAGGGTACCAAAGCCAAACCATACAGCTAATGAATAAAACGCTTAATATTATGCGCGCTGCATTCATGAACTAGTGCCTTGTGTAGTCAATGCTTTACCATTTTCAAGCATAAGTAAGTCGGTGAGCTCTCTTACTGCACCAAAGCCGCCAGGCATTTGCGTTACATAGTGTGATAAACGTTTAATAAGTGGATGGGCATCATTTACTGCAACAGCAAAGCCGACTAATTCCATAACGGGCATGTCAGGACCATCATCACCTATATAAGCAATTTGTTCATCGCTAAGGTTGAGTTTGTCTTTTAGCTCTTGATAGGCAATGAGCTTATTTTCTTGGCCTTGATAAATATGCTGTACGGTTAAGCTGCTCATACGTTGTTGCACTATTTGTGAATGACGACCAGTAATTACAGCCACTTCAAAGCCACTGTTTATAAGCGCTTTAATGCCAAAACCATCTTTTGTATTAAATGCTTTTAGCTCTTCACCTTGATTACCAAGATAAATACGGCCATCAGAAAATACACCATCAATATCGCATATAAGTAGCTTTACTTTTTTAGCGCGTGCTTTTGCATCATCGCTCAGCGGTTGATAGAGTTCTTCAAATTGCATTTATAACACTCCTGCTTTTAATAGGTCTTGCATGTTTAATGCGCCAATAGGTTGGTTTTTATCATTGACGACGATTAAGCCATTTATACGTTTGTGTTCCATAATATTAAGCGCTTCAGCAGCCAAAATATCTTGTGTAGCCGTAGTACATGACTTAGTCATAACAACATCTATTTGTGTTGTATGAATATCAATTCTTTGCTCTAAAATACGACGCAAATCGCCATCGGTAAATAATCCCACGAGCTGCTGATCTTCATCAACAATGGCTGTCATACCTAGCCCTTTAGCAGACATTTCAATAAGGGCGTCTTTAACTGTTTGTGAAACGCTAATAATAGGTGTATTTGCGCCGCTGTGCATAACATCTTTTAAAGTAAGTAATAAGCGCTTGCCTAAACTACCACCTGGGTGAGATAACGCGAAGTCATCAGCTGTAAACCCGCGAGCTTCTAATAATGCAACTGCCATGGCATCGCCCATCGCAAGCGTTGCAGTGGTACTTGATGTAGGAGCTAGACCCAATGAACAGGCTTCTTTTTCTACTTTAATACACACATGTACATTAGCAAGGGTCGCCATGGTTGATTGCGTATTGCCAGTCATCGATATCATTTTGGCACCAAGTCGTTTTAAAACCGGAATGATATTTAAAACTTCGCTGGTCTCCCCTGAATTAGAAATAAGCATAACCACGTCATTTTTAGTGATCATACCTAAATCACCATGACTTGCTTCACCAGGGTGAACAAAAAATGCTGGACTGCCAGTGCTTGCAAGGGTTGCCGCTATTTTATTGCCAATATGACCTGATTTACCCATACCAATGACAATAATACGGCCTTCGCAGTCGTACATTAATTGGCACGCGTTATGAAAATTTTCATCTACATATTGTGCAATATCACTAAGTGCTTGGCGTTCAACATCTAAAACGCGAAGGCCTTGTTCAATAAAATTTAGCGTTGCCATCATTTACCCTACTTGACTAAAAATATACCCTTGGTAACCCAAAAACGCTATTAGCAATAAGCCGCCTTCTACTCTATTGATACGTTGGGTGCCTCTAAAGTTCAATGACATAATAATTAGGGCAAGTGTTGCGCCAATCATAATTAATACGTCTCGGCTTACTAATGATGGGTCAATGGCAGAAGGGTTAATAATACCGGCAAGTGGTAATACCGCTAGAATATTAAATATGTTTGAGCCAACAATATTACCTAGTGCTAAATCATCTTCATTTTTAAGTACACCTGCAACCGAAGCGGCAAGTTCTGGCAAGCTAGTACCAATGGCAATAATCGTTAAACCAATTACTAGGTCGCTTAAGCCGAAGTATTTAGCAATATCGACAGCCGAACCTATTAAAAAATGAGAGCTAACAGGTAGGAGTATCATGCCGACAACTAACCAAAATACCGCTTTTTTCGTAGGTACATCGTTTGGTACATCGTCGCAGGCTTCTGAGACAAATGGGTCATCTTGGTTTTTTGCACGCATAGATACAATAATTAACCCACCGATGAATACGATAAAGCCAACCAAAAGTGCAACACCTTCATTAAATGAAAAGTAGTTATCTGAAAACACATACCAAGTAGCTAAAGATACGAGCATCACTAATGGCATTTCACGTTTTAATGTACTTGATGAAACTGAAAGAGGGCGAAATAAAGCTGTGATACCTAACACAAGTAAAATGTTTGTAATATTAGAACCAACAGCATTACCAACTGCTGTGTCGGTTTTATTAGCCAAAGCGGCAGAGGCTGAAACCATCATTTCGGGTGCTGAAGAGCCCATAGCTACCACGGTTAAACCAACAATAAGTGTAGGTACACCAAAGTTTTTAGCAAGAGCCGCAGCGCCATAAACAAACCTGTCTGCACTCCAAACAAGAGCTGCAAAACCAAGAATTAAAATAACAAACGAGGTAACCATTGTGTTAAGCCAGTTATACAAAATACGGATGGCGCGAATAGTAACAAAAGCCAAGATGAAAGTATAAATAAAAGAGTAAGGTCAACTACGTAACAATGCTGCTTTTAAACAGCTAATTTAAAAATTTAAGCCGGGGTTAAGCTGTTTTGAGCGAGTCTTATAATCCTTTTCATGGGTGTATTACAAAATCTTACGAATTGTTTTTTCCATCTTTGACAAAAAAGCTTTAAAATAGGTGCACTAGTGAACATTTTTATGGAGAGCGACTTGTCGCAATCAATAGTAGAAGTCAAGGATGTTAGCTTTTCGAGAGGCAATAGAATCATATATAAAAATATGAGTTTTAGCGTTCCTAAAGGTAAAATTACTGCGATCATGGGGCCAAGCGGAATTGGCAAAACCACTATGTTGCGTTTAATTGGTGGTCAGCTTAAACCAGATTCAGGTGATATTTTATTTGAAGGTGGCAGCATTCCTAAAATGTCTCGTAAAGAGTTATACGAAGCACGTACTAAAATGAGCATGCTTTTTCAAAGTGGTGCGCTGTTTACTGATATGTCGGTATTTGACAATATTGCGTTTCCTATAAGAGAGCACACAAAGCTAAGTGAAGACCTTATTCGATTAGTTGTATTAATGAAATTGCAAGCGGTTGGGCTACGTGGCGCTAAAGATTTAATGCCCTCTGAGTTATCGGGCGGTATGGCAAGACGTGCTGCACTTGCGCGCGCTATAGCACTTGATCCAGAGCTAATCATGTACGATGAACCATTTGCAGGACAAGACCCTATTTCGATGGGCGTATTGGTTAAGCTAATTAAGTCGCTTAACGAAGTATTGGGTTTATCGTCTTTAATTGTGACACACGATGTGACAGAGGTAATGAGTATTGCCGATCACGTTATAATTATCGCCGATCAAGGTGTAATTGGTTGTGGTACTCCTGATGAAATGCGCAATCATGAATCTCCTTTAGTTCAACAGTTTTTAAAAGGCTTGTCGGATGGTCCGGTACCATTTCATTTTCCGGCTCAAGCTTATGCAGATGAACTGCTTGGAGAAAAAGCATAATGTTGGATTTATTTCAAAAGCTAGGGCATAAAACGCTAGGACGTTTTGCGGCTCTTGGCCGTTCGGCTTATATGCTGTTTAGTGCGCTTGCGCATGTTCCTAATTTTAAAAAAGGCACACCGTTACTTGTTCGCCAACTTTATATGGTCGGTTCGCAATCGTTGCTGATTATTATGGTGTCGGGTTTGTTTATCGGCATGGTGTTGGCTCTACAAGGTTACACCGTATTAGTTGGTTATGGCGCTGAGGATAGTTTAGGGCCGTTAGTGGCACTGAGTTTATTGCGAGAACTGGGCCCGGTTGTTACTGCATTACTATTTGCAGGACGCGCAGGTAGCGCATTGACTGCTGAAATTGGCTTAATGAAAGCAACAGAGCAACTTTCATCACTTGAGATGATGGCAATCGATCCGCTAAAACGTATTATTGCACCGCGCTTTTGGGCGGGTTTTATAAGCATGCCATTGCTTGCATTGATATTTTCAGCCGTAGCAATCATAGGCGCTCATTTAGTGGGTGTAGATTGGCTGGGGGTTGATACAGGTAGTTTTTGGTCAATCATGCAATCACAAGTGTCGTTTCAGCAAGACATACTAAACGGTATTATTAAGAGTTTTGTATTCGCCATAGTGGTGACCTGGATTGCGCTTTATAAAGGATATGACTGTGTGCCGACCTCAGAAGGGATCAGCAAAGCAACCACCGAAACGGTTGTTCATTCGTCATTAGCAGTTTTAGGTTTTGACTTTATTTTGACAGCGGTAATGTTTACCAGCTAATAGGGTATAGATAATGAATTCACGGAAATTAGAAATTTTAGTTGGTTTTTTTGTAGCACTTGGCATTTTAGCTTTTGCGATGCTCGCACTTAAAGTTGCCAATTCAGGTATTAGTGGCTCTGGCGAAACATATACGCTTAATGCCAAGTTTGAAAACATTGGCTCATTAAAAGCGCGTGCGCCGGTAAAAGTAGGTGGTGTTGTAATTGGTCGTGTTGAATCAATTTATGTACACCCACAAGAGTTTTTACCAGTGGTAAACATGACCATTGATGCACAGTATTTATGTCGTTTTTCAGACACAAGCTCAATCTCTATTTTAACGTCGGGTATTTTAGGTGAGCAGTACTTAGGTATTCACCCTGTCATTTCTCCAGATTCGGCTAAACAACGTTGTTTAGGCGAAACAGTGACTGAAAACAAGCAAGATGAAGCAATTGACGATTTGTTTGGTGTGGAAAGTAAAGCACTAGGTGATGGCGATTCAATTACTGATACTAAGTCTGCCATTGTACTTGAAGAATTAATCGGGCAGTTTTTATTCAACCAAGGTAGTGAGTAATTATTATGTTGAAAAAGTTTTTAGCTATTGTAGCAATTGGCACAATGACGCTAACTCAAAGCGTAAGTGCAGCAGATGTTAAATTGGTTGATCCAAATAAAATGGTACGCCAAGTTGCCGATAATACATTTGCACGTATTAAAAAAGATCAGCCATTAATTGTTAAAAATCAAGAGCATCTTCGCGTAATCGTTGAAGATGAATTAATGCCTTATATCGACTACAAATATGCAGCACTTCGCGTACTAGGTAGTGAAGTATCTAAAGTACGTGCAATTACCGACGAAGCTGAAAAAGCCAAAGCAATTAAAGAAATTCAACGCTTTATTGGTGTTTTTAGAGAGTACTTAGTTGCTACTTATGCAGGTGTATTCACTCAATATACAAACCAAAAAGTTGAGTTTGGTGCAGAACAAGCATTTAAAGGCAAAGATGTCGTTGTCGTTAAAACTAAAATTATTGAAGATGGTAAACCTGATATCAGAATCGATTTTAAAGTACGCGAAGACCGTGACGGTGAATGGCGCGCGTACGATATGATTGCTGAAGGTATTAGTTTACTAGATGCAAAACAAAGTGAGCTACAAGGTATTTTGCGTCAGCAAGGTATTGATAATGTAAGTAACCTTTTAGAGCAAAAGAGTCAGCTACCAGTTCAGTTTAGAGGCAGTAACTCGAATGACTAAATTGGCAATAAGCCAAGTTGATGGACAACATTTTCGAGTAAACGGTGAGCTTACTCGAAATTCAATTGGCGATGAACAGCTTCTGAACAACAAGCTATTAACCAAGCATAAAATCATCTATTTCGACCTAAGTGGTGTATCTAGGGTTGACACAGCGGGCTTAGCTTGGTTAATTCACTCTTTTGCAGAATTAAAGCAGCAAGGCATTCGCCTTGAATTGCAAAACCTACCTGAGCAATTGCAAAATTTAATGCAACTGGGTCAGGTTACAACCCTATTTGAGTGAGAGTTATGGAAACTAGCCAAGTCGAAACATTATTACGCGAAGAACTTCAATTAGCTGAAGTACATGTAAAAGCCAATGGTAGTCATTATGAAGTTGTTGCAGTAGGTGAATGCTTTGACGGTTTAAGCCGAGTTAAAAAGCAGCAGCTAGTTTATGGCCCATTAATGAATACAATTTCAGATGGCACAATTCACGCAGTATCTATTCGTGCATTTACTCCTGTAGAGTGGAAGCGTGAACAAAAATTTATTTTACCGCAATAAATAGGGCCTCTTAATGGATCAATTTGTAATTCAAGGTGGTACTTCACTTGCTGGTGAAGTGACTATTTCTGGCGCTAAAAATGCCGCACTTCCTATTTTGTTTGCTTCATTATTAGCTGATGGAAAAAGTACATTTACTAATGTACCGCGCCTTCGCGATATAGTGACCACTGAAGCCTTATTAAAAACTCTAGGCGCTGATGTTAATTGGCACGGCGATACGCTAGTGATTGACGGCGCAACGGTTAATAAGACATTAGCGCCATACGACTTAGTTAAGCAAATGCGTGCCTCTGTACTTGCATTAGGCCCTTTAGTTGCTCGTTTTGGTGAAGCTCAAGTGTCTTTACCTGGTGGGTGTGCTATTGGTGCTCGCCCTGTTGATATTCATATTCAGGGTTTGGAGCGCATGGGCGCGGTAATTAACGTTGAAAATGGTTATATTAATGCCAAGGTAAACGGTCGCTTAAAAGGCGCTGAAATCTTTATGGAAATGGTAAGCGTAGGCGCTACCGAAAATCTATTGATGGCAGCTGCCCTCGCTGATGGTAAAACCATACTTGATAACGCTGCACGCGAGCCCGAAATAATTGATTTAGCTAACTGCTTAATTGCTATGGGCGCTAAAATTACGGGTGCAGGCACTAGCCGCATTGAAGTTGAAGGCGTTGAGCGTTTAGCAGGATGCGAGCACAGCATTTTACCAGATAGAATAGAAACAGGTACGTTTTTAGTCGCTGCAGCAATGGCAGGCGGTGAAGTACTTTGCAAAAACACTGACTTTCATTCTCTTGAGCCTGTGATTGAAAAGCTACGTGCAACAAATGCACACTTAGAAGTACATAACGACAGTATTTATCTTGATATGCGCGGCCGAGAACTGAGAGCCGTGAATATTAAAACAGCTCCACACCCAGGTTTTCCTACGGATATGCAAGCTCAGTTTACAGCATTAAATGTAGTAGCAAATGGTAGTGCAACGATTACGGAAACGATTTTTGAAAACCGTTTTATGCATGTACCTGAGTTGCAGCGTATGGGCGCTAATATTCGTTTAGAAGGGCATACCGCAATTTGTGGTGAGACTGAGAGCCTAACGGGCGCGCAAGTGATGGCAACCGACCTACGCGCTTCAGCTAGCTTAATCTTAACGGGTATAGTGGCACAGGGTGAAACGGTTGTTGACCGTATTTATCACGTTGATAGAGGTTATCAGCGCATTGAAGATAAGCTAAGTGCGTTGGGTGCAAATATTAAACGTCGAAGTAGTTAAGTAGATATTTAACTAGGCTATTTTTAAAAAGGTCGGATATGCAAATTGCTATCCGACCTTTTTATTGACGATTTATGCAGCTTGGTATTATACCAATTCCAATAAATAGCTGATCTATTTTACTTGCTAAAACAACCCATTCCTTTGTTGTCAATTTCGTAAAGGGAACAACCATTTACATCAATTTACGCCTAGAACTGAATTGTTTTTTCGGTGTAAAATTCAGATCACATACTTAATGGAATTGGTGTTTTTTTTATTAAAGCTTTGTTTCAAGCTCTGCGACAGTCACCATAATCTTTTCTATTTTACCATTCCGGTAAAGCTCAAATTCTATTTCTTTACCGGGTTCTGTATTACCTATTTCTTCGAGCACTTTTTGTGGATTTGCTACCGAAAGCCCTGCAATTTTAATAACAATATCTTGCTCTTCAATACCCGCTTGCCATGCTGGTCCCAAAGGGTCTAAATTAGTAATACGCATGCCAGTAACTGGGGTCAGACTGTCGTTTACTTCCTTGCCGGTACTATCTACTGCTGTGCCTTCAAAGCCTAAATAGCCGCGCACAACGCGACCATGACGAATGAGCTTACTCATTACTTTTTTAGCAAGTGAGTAAGGAACCGCAAAGAATATTCCTTGAATATTCAAGTTCTCACGCGTTTTAAACTGCGCAGAAGTAATACCGACTAAATCACCATTGGAGTTAACTAATGCGCCGCCAGAGTTGCCCACGTTAATAGCCGCATCCATTTGTAATAAGTTATTGTACGGACTGTCTGTAATTTTTTGCTTACCCGTTGCGCTAATGATGCCTTGGGTGATTGTTTGACCTAAGTTAAGCGGGTTACCTATAGCAAGTACCACATCGCCTACGCTCGATACATAGCTATCGTTTACAGGAATTACCGGAAGGTGATCTGCATTTATTTTAAGTAAGGCTAAATCAGTAATAGTATCAAAACCAATTAGCTGCACATCAAAAAAGCGTCGACCATCGGTTAGAATAACCATAATTTGATCTGCATTATTAACAACATGGTAGTTGGTAAGAATGTAACCGTCTTGCGACATGATGACGCCAGAGCCTAGCTCTTGTACCGTGTTTTTTCTTTTATAACGAGGTTCTTTGGAAATACTTTCTGAAAAAATAGTAACCACAGAAGGAGCCGCTCGTTTAACTGCATCAGAAAAACTCAGGTGACTCGCACTCATAGCGCTTGGCAGGGGAACATTTGGTAGTAAAGCCGCTCGCATATTAGGGCTGAAAAAAACCACTAAAAAAGCAATACTTAGGCCTGCAAATAAAGGGGGAAGAATAAATTTTATTAGTTTAAGCACGATTTTCTTATTATGTAAGTGAGCAATCTCTTTATGATGACATAAAAAAAATAACAGCGGCAAGTGCCACTGTTATTTTTATTACACTAAATAGTGCTATTTATTACTGAATTAAAATAAATATAGACTCACGACCACGTTGCACGCCAAGTACGATATTACCTTTTGTACTGTCGATGATTTTATTCATGTCGCGAATCGTTTCTACTCGCTGGCGATTCACTTGCATAATAATATCGCCTTCTTCAAGGCCAACACGAGCAGAAGGTGAGCGAGGATCTACTGAAGTAATCTCAACACCTTTGTTACTGTTTTTTTGCACGTTTTCGAGCTCTGCACCTTGGAATGCGGGGTGTAGTTCTTCGCCTGTCGCTGTAACACCAGATGCGCCATCAAGCGTTACTTTTACTGTTTTAATTTTACCATCGCGGTAAATGCCTAGTTTTATCTCACGGCCTTCACCTAGCGTAGCAATTTTGCTGCGTAGTTCGTGGAAACCACTAATATCGCCACCGTTTATGCTAACAATAACGTCACCAGCTTCAATTCCAGCCTTACTTGCGGCAGTGTCGTCCATTACTTGCATTACATAAGCACCTTGTTTCACGTCAAGCTGCTGTGCTTTTGCAAGTCCAGCATCAAGTGGACGACCTGAAATACCTAGCGAGCCACGACGTACTTCACCATGCTCAATAATTTGATCAACTAGATTTTTCATCATATTAGATGGAATGGCAAAACCAATGCCCACGTTACCACCAGAAGCACCTAAAATAGCGGTATTAATACCAATCAACTCACCATTTAAGTTAACGAGTGCACCGCCAGAGTTACCTTGGTTAATAGCAGCATCGGTTTGAATGAAATCTTCGTAACCTTCAATGTTTAAACCACTACGACCAAGCGCACTAACAATACCAGAGGTTACTGTGTGACTAAGTCCAAATGGGTTACCAATCGCAACCGCGAAGTCGCCTACGCGTAAGCTATCGGAGTTTGCGAGTTTTATTTCAGTTAAGTCATCAGCGTCTATTTGTAAAAGAGCGATATCAGACTCTGTATCGGTACCAATTTTAGTTGCTTCAAATTCACGTCCATCTTCAAGGGTAACCACCATTTTTTCGGCGTCTTGAATAACGTGATTATTAGTCACTACATAACCTTCATCGGCATCAATAATAACTCCTGAACCCAGGCCACTAAATTGGCGTTTTTGGCTACGAGGCTGCTGTTGTCCAAAAAAGTATTCGAGTGGATCTGCACGGCGGCGTACTTCTTTAGAGCCTGAAACTTGGATACTTACAACACCAGGAGATATTTTCTCTAGCATAGGGGCTAGAGTGGGTAGTTGTTGACCATTTACTGCAATTGGCATTTTTGCATAAGATGCTACAGGGCTCATTAATAAGCTTGTAGATAAAATAGCTGCGCTGATAAGTGATAATTTCATTTTCATAGTCAGGGATAACTCCACTTAAGATAAAGCAAAAACCAAAAAGGGCTACTTTGCAGCAGCCCTTTTTGGTTTGTTAAGATAAAACAACAAAGCTGTTATATCTAAAGACTATGGGGTCTAAAAAAAGTTCATCAAGATGCTTTAGAATGTTCTGAAACTTTATTTTGACCAGCAAATAAACCAGATTCACCCGATACGTAATCAGCTGGTTGTGCTTCTGCAGAAGAACGGTCTGAACGACGCTCTTTTAAAGATGCTTGTAATTGTTCTGTTGTTTCTTTAGAGAAATAAGGTTCTGCTGGTGCTTTATTTCTATCTTCTAAAAGAAGCTGGTTTGTGTCCTCAACATGACTAAGCAGTTGGTCATAGTTCTCTTTCATCTTATTTACGAGCTTACCTGTATTCGCTAAATGATCAGCGACATCTTGGCGATACTGCTCAAGCGCGCTTTGTGCTTGTTCAGCTTGCTCTTTTAGTTCATCTTGCTTGAATTGTTTTTTAGTAACAAATGCACCAATAAAAAATGCTACAACAGCAACAATAACAATTAAACCTACCCACATAACTGTGCCCATAAAAACTACCCCTTTGGGAAAATAACTAACGAATGCTTGATTCAATTATAAATCATATTAAGTGTAATATACCCCGAGTTAAGATGCGTGTTAATATGCTTTACAAATTAAACTGCGTTTTTACTGTAAATAGATATGACTCCTTGGCAAACATACCAACAAGATTTGAAGCGAGATGACTTTGTACATGACGCAGCGCAAGAAAATGCTGTGCGCCATTTACAACGCCTATACGATGACTTAACTCAGGCAAAGCCAGCACCAAAAGGTTTTTTTGCTAAGTTATTTAACAATGATGAGCCAACGCCTATTAAAGGTTTGTACTTTTGGGGCGGAGTAGGGCGTGGTAAAACCTATTTAGTTGATACTTTTTACGAATCACTGCCGGGCACACGTAAAATGCGAGTGCATTTTCATCGATTTATGCATCGAGTCCATAACGAGCTTAAAAAATTAAACAACACGGCTAATCCATTAGAAAAAATAGCCGACACTTTTAAAGCTGAAACAGACATAATTTGTTTTGATGAATTTTTTGTTCAAGACATTACCGATGCCATGTTACTTGGTGGTTTAATGGAAGCGCTATTTGCTCGCGGTATTGTACTTGTTGCTACCTCTAATATAGTGCCTGATGATCTTTACAGAAATGGCTTGCAGCGCGCACGATTTGTACCTGCTATAGAGCTGGTTAAGCTCAATACAGAGATAGTTAATGTAGATTCAGGTATTGATTACCGGTTACGTACTTTAGAGCAAGCCGAAATTTTTCATAGTCCGCTGGATGAAGATGCAGATAAGAACCTATTTGAATACTTCGATAAGCTATCGCCAGAGCCTGGGCAATTAGATGAGCCTATAGAAGTAGAAGGACGCCTAATCAAAACACGCAAAGTAGCTAAATGCGTTGTAATGTTTGAATTTAGTGAGTTATGTGAAACGGCACGTAGCCAAGTAGATTACATGGAGATTAGCCGTTTATATAATACGGTTATTATTTCTAACGTAAAACAGCTTGGGCAAACTAATGATGACGCAGCTAGGCGTTTTATTGCTTTAGTAGATGAATTTTACGAGCGTCATGTAACTTTAATTATATCGGCCGAAAAGCCTATTACCGAACTTTATACTCAAGGTAATTTAAATTTTGAATTTAAGCGCTGTATAAGCCGCTTGCAAGAAATGCAGTCTTTAGAGTATTTAGCTAGAGAGCACTTAGTTTAAATAAGTAGGCAAAAGTGTAATAGGTCA
>NZ_WTKW01000329.1:0-4652 GCF_011378745.1 Pseudoalteromonas sp. Z1A6 | reverse complement strand
AAAAATTATTTTTAGAATACCTTCTCAAAAACAACCCTATAACAACCTGATTAATAAAGAATTATAAATTAAAAAAATAAAAACAATGATCAAAAGCTGAATAACTGTACAAATAAATAGCATAAAAGGCTTGCACGAAAGCACTGTATAAACTACTGTATATGAATACTGTATAAAAACCCAGTGAGTGAAATTATGTTACAGCCTATTACCGTAAGAACAGTTAAAAGTTACCAACAAGATGAGCAAAGCGATTGCGTGAATTTGATTCAAATTGAAGATGAAATTTCAGCGACCTTTGAGCTTTTAAAAGTATTACACCAATACAATAGCTCTAATGCATGGACGTTACTAATTGCTCCAGATCACGTACCTAGCAAAGCTTTACTTGACTCATGCTCTATTGATACAAGTAAATTACTTGTTATTAGACAGAAGCACCTAGTAAATTTAGAGTATGTATTAAATTCTGCATTACATAACGGAAACTTTGCAGCGGTAATTACCTGGACCGATATAGTTAATAACCAACTACTTACGAATTTATCGTTCGATTTAAGTAAAACGAATACAAAACTATACTGTTTTACTAAAAAGTCTCAAACAACAGAGATATCACTCGCCCAATAAGCTTGTTAAACTAATGTTTTAGACTTTGTATTATTATTATGACTTCACTCAATACCACATTATGTTTTTGCAGCAGTGGGCACAATTATGCTGATTGCTGCGAGCCGCTTCACTTATCTGTTAAGCAAGCTGATTCTCCTGAACAACTTATGCGCTCACGATTCAGTGCTTATGTTATTAAAAATGCAGAATATGTTTATCAAACCTACGCAAAAGAAAAACAAGCTGAAAATCCGGTTAAAGAAATCAATGATTTTGCTAACAGCTGTCGATTTATAAATCTTGATGTAATTGGGTCAAGCCATGATGGAGATACCGGCACTGTAGAATTTAAAGCCCAATATTTTTATCAAAACTTATTTTGTGAGCTCCACGAAAAATCGCAGTTTATTAAAGAAAACACTCAATGGCGTTATTTAGATGGCACTATATATCCTGTTGAAGATATTAAAGTGGGCAGAAATGATGACTGCCCATGTGGTAGCAATAAAAAGTACAAAAAATGTCATAGCGTGTAATAAATAATCTTATTTAATATTTATCACCTACAAGGTGTTTTTAAGTGGCAAAGTGATTTATTAGCTAGCTAAACTTAAAAACACACTTGGTTACGACCTTGCATTTTGGACTCATACATTTTTTCATCTGCGATCTGCAAGGTGTTTTTGTTATTTACGTACGGTTGTAGGGTTGCACCGCCAATACTAATAGTCACAAAGTCATATTCTGAATATCTGTGTAATATTCCTAAATCGACCACATTTTGTTTAATTTTATCAGCAACACAAATCGCACCTTCAGTGCTTGTATGCGGTAAAACAACTACAAACTCTTCGCCGCCGTAACGCGCAACAAAATCGGTTGGCCTTTGCAAACTATTAGTAATAGTTTGTGCAACAAGGTTTAAAACCGTATCGCCTTGCACATGACCATAAAGATCGTTGTATTGCTTAAAGTAGTCTATATCGATGAGTAATAGTGCATAGTCGACTTTTTCTCGTAAGGCGCTTCGTTCCATTTTAGAAAAATGCGCATCAAAATAACGACGATTGAATACCTTTGTTAAATCATCTAGAAATACTTTTTGATTGAGTAAGTCATGTTGAAGTTTCATCGTAATATGGGCGCGCACTCTTCTATATAAAGTTTCCGAGTTAGTTGGTTTCTTTATAAAATCTACAGCTCCGGCTTCCCAGCACTCTTCTTCTTGATTTTCAGATGAGGTTACAAAAATAACGGGGATATCTTGTGTTTCAGATATATTTTTTAATTTTAGACATGTTTCAATACCACTCATTCCTTCCATATTAATATCGAGTAGTATTATATCTGGCGGATTATGTTTACAAATTTCAATCGCATCCTCACCACAGCTCGTTGTTGTTACACTAAAATGCTCTGATAATATTTTTTTTAATACAATTAAGCTTAATAGCTGATCGTCAACGACAAGTACCTTAGAGCTCTTTAAGCTTAATTTCAATTGGTGGTCAGAGTAATTTATTGGCATGGTACAACTGTTTTGTTTTTTTTATTAAACACACCCTATATCACTACATTTTGTTATGCAAATGTTAATAAAGTAAAATTCTACTTATTGGTTACTAATAAAAATGATTTATGGTGAATCTTTAATGCATAAAAACAAAAAATGAGCCACTTGGGCTCATTTTAAAACTTCGAACACTTAATTAAATTAAGTGTTATTCGTCATCATCTAAATCTAACTGTTGACGTTGAGCAGGTCGAGCTAAAATCTCTACATAGAAAGAGGTCAAACCTTGCTTTTCAATTTCGCCAATTTGGTTACTTAATTCAGCAACGTGCACAACTTGCGCATCTTCAGCTGTGTTACCAAACTTACAGTCAAATGCCCAATAGTCAGCATCTTCAGGTAGCGTTTTATTACGCTCTCTTTTCAAATATTTTTTCACTTCGTGCTTTGCAGCATCAACCATACGAGGGTATTTGATTTTCTCGTGATTTAGCGTGAATGTTTTCTTCATTACGTTCCTAATTACCTTGGTTTAATGATAATGGCATTTCATGTCATACCATTTGACGCCATTATAGCAATTGCATTTAATTTTTGGATGCTTTTTTTTCATTAAATCAATTATTAGCAAATATATAAAGCAGACCCGTTATAAAGCATATATTAACTGGTGATTATTACAATCATATATCACACCGCAATGAGCTGAAGTGGTTGATGTAATGCATCATTATTAAGGCTGTCGTAAAAAGCAGCTGCATCTATAGGGGGATTAGCTAGTTGGGTTTGTTCGCTTTTAATTCTTCTTCTGACGGCAAGCTCACAGTTATCTATTATATTAAGTGGAATATGCTTATCATCATTTCTAATCGCAAGTGGTTCAGGGCTTAAGCATTGTCTTAACTTAATACTTGTCATACCACAGTGCTCTCCTTCTTGAGATATTAATGATGCATTAAATTGTCCAACCAACATATTATATTCATCAGGGGCTAAAAGTTGCTTTGGACCTGCGCCAAATTGCTTTCTTAACGCCTCTTCTTCTATAACTAAATTATCTATTTCAGTTTTTGGTAAATGAAATTGACTAAAGTCGAGTGCGTCATGTGACAGCATCGCTAATAATAGTGCAAATTCGCCACGGCGATTTTCATGCACACTATTATTGAGTCTACTGTTTAACTGACTCTCTGTGATTAACAAATCATCTATTTGCATAGTCTTTAGCCGATTGTGGTAACTGATAGATATTTATCGGCTTTATTTCAATTTTCTTTAGCTTTTTTCTTTACTTAAATACGCAATTTGCTATTATCAGCGCCGTTGCATTGGAGGGGTTCCCGAGCGGCCAAAGGGATCAGACTGTAAATCTGACGGCTCAGCCTTCGCTGGTTCGAATCCAGCTCCCTCCACCACTTTTCTTACCGCTAAGTTAAGTGGGGCCAAATGCAATAAAATTAGTGTGGAGGGGTTCCCGAGCGGCCAAAGGGATCAGACTGTAAATCTGACGGCTCAGCCTTCGCTGGTTCGAATCCAGCTCCCTCCACCACTTCTCTACTATTCCTATATTCCTATATTCCTATATTCCTATATTCCTATATTCCTATATTCAGTAACATCAAAACACCCACTGTAAACTCATACCATTTTGTTTTAACCAATTAGATGATGTTTTGTAATCGGGGAAAAACGCCTCTACTCGCTGCCAAAAAGCTTTGCTATGATTTAAATACTTTAAATGGGCAAGCTCATGAACAATCACATAATCTATAGCGTGGTAAGGAGCACCTATAAGATGTAAATTAAAAGTGAGTTCTCGCTTGCTATTACAACTCCCCCACTTTCGTTTATAAACACCTATTTTTAAATCATTTGGCAACTCTTCACCCATTTGAGTACAGAAATACGCTAAACGCATTTCTATGTAAGCAATAAGCTGCTCTTTTAAATAAGTCTCTAATAGCTGTCGATACTTTTGATTAGTGTTTTTAACTCGAGGAGATATTGTAATAAGTAAGTGGTCATCATACGGGGTTACTTTGGAATCTTGGCCTGAGTCCAATTTCAAATAAATAGTTTCTGAAAAAACACTTATTTTTTTAGATTCAAAAGGGTACTGCTTAGTGTCATCAATTGACAATTGTTTTTTTAATTGTTCTGCAACCCACTCTTGTTTGTCAAATAACCAAGTATCAATGTGTTTTTTTGCGACAAAATGTGGCGCATACACAGTTACCTTTTGACTATGCACTTTTATTGCGACTGTTTTGCGTCTAGTACTCTTTTTTAGTTGATATTCAAACACGACCTAAACTCTAAATATTGCATCCGTTTATATAATCCATATTACCATCAATTTTAAACTCTTAGGCATACAGTCGCACCTAACTCCTAATCCACTTTATTATAATAAGCTATAGATTGAGCCGTCTGTTTTATTTGAATTGAAAGTTAAAATATTTTATTTACTTCAATAACAAAAAATAAATAAACTTGGTTAGAATTCGTCACTTTATAGCGCGATTAG
>NZ_WTKW01000328.1:0-4658 GCF_011378745.1 Pseudoalteromonas sp. Z1A6 | reverse complement strand
AAAGGTTTAACTTTGGGTGTCTTAATTATTTTCTAGAACTTATTACAAATAGTAATTTATTTCAATTGTGCAAGCATTTCATCGCTGTATGGTACTAACTCTTCACCGTTTGCAATTTTGCTAATGTAATCTGGGTTTGCAATAAGTGGGCGACCAATAGCGATTAAGTCAAACTTAGCATCGTTAATAGCCTCTTTTGCTGACTCAAAACTATAACTACCCACACCTACTAATGTACCTTTGTAGCCTGCACGTAAAAATTCAGAGATGCTTTTGCCTTCAAGCGAGTCAAAGCGCATGCTATCGTCAAAAATACCGCCGTGTAAGTACGCTAATTCTCTGCTTTCAAGTTCTGTTAATAAGTAATCAAATACCGCTTTATCGCGACTATCTTCGCTCATATTAAAGTAAGCACCCGGTGTTAATCTAAGTGCAGTACGATCACTGCCTACAGCAGCAATAACCGCATCGGTTACTTCTAGTGCAAAACGCGACATGTTTTCAGGCGTTTGACCATATTCGTCGCTGCGTGTATTTGCAGCGTAATGTAAAAATTGGTCCACTAAATAACCGTTAGCACCGTGAATCTCTACCCCATCAAAGCCTGCTTCAATTGCGTTTTCAGCAGCTTTTGCGAAATCAGCAACTAGACTTTTAATATCATCAGTAGTGGCTGCTTTTGGTGTGATGTATGTAAGCTCACGCATACGTGGTACAGAGCCTTCAACGCCAATTGCCGATGGAGCAAGTACATCGCCATCAAAAAAGTGAGGGTGTGCAACACGGCCAACATGCCAAAGCTGTGCAAACATTTTGCCGCCATTAGCGTGCACTGCGTCAGTTACTTTTTTCCAACCTTGAATTTGCTCACTGCTAAATAAACCCGGAGTATTTGGGTAACCTTGTCCATCTGGACGAATAATAGTTGCTTCACTAATAATTAAACCGGTTTCGGCACGGCGAGCATAATATTCAACCATATCTTGTGTTGGCACTAAGTTATCGTCAGCCATACAACGCGTTAATGGCGCCATAAGTACGCGGTTTTTAAGCTCAATCGTGTTATTTAATTTATACGGAGCAAGTAGATCAGTTGTCATTTTTCAATCCTTCATTAAGTATATGCTTACTACAATGTGGCCTTTTTACAAACATTCAAGCTTATTTTTGAATGATCGCTCAAATTAGTGAGAAATTATACTGATCAATCTACAAATTAGATCTGCATTGCTGAAATTAAATAGCAACTTTTCAACACTCTGTCATATAACTCGATATACTTGTGTGCATATAATTTAGATATACTAGGGCGTGTTGATCTTTGGTGGGTGAATTTGCAGCAGTATGTTTGGTTTTTAGGCAGGGCAAAGCCTATGTAGTGTGGTTATTCCCCATAAATAGGCGATAACGCAGCATAAAGACCAAACATGCGCTGCCCAAAGGGTTCTTTCTAGGGACGATTAACTCTTTGTTGCTCGGTTTTTACTTAGCCCACTAGGTTACAAACCTCGCGCCGCGATTTAATCGCCCCTAGATTGAACAAATTTCAATCCACAAAGGTCAACACGCCCTAATATCAATAGTAATTAAGAGTGAGCTAATTATGACAACGCCAAATTTAAGTGAAGAACACGCAGTAATTTTAGGACTTGGAGCAAAAAAACGCCTAGCCTATATGTTCGAAACCGTACAACAGTTCAAGCAAGTATGGATTTTAAACGATGATGATGGCTGCGTTATGCTTGCCAACGAAGATGACGACTGTGTGCCAGTTTGGCCAACTCGCGAATTTGCAGAAGCATGGGCAACTGGCGAATGGGCTGGCTGCAGCGCTAAAGCAATCCCACTTGCTGACTGGTTTAGTCGCTGGACACCGGGTCTTGAGGAAGATGACTTACTTATTGCTGCCTTCCCTACAGAGGAAGATGATGGCACGATATTGTTTTCAGATGAATTTGAAAAACAATTAAAAGCGCCAAAGCAAAAATATTAAGGTTCAAAGCCTAAATACTCAGAGTTCTAAAATTTATAAACGCGGCACTTAATTTAGTAGTCGCGTTTTTATTGGCAATATCTAAAATTCAAATAAGCCTGCGTAATTGCATCTGGATTTTCTACTTGCGGATAATGCCCAAGCTCTACAAACTCTTGTACGCGCGCATTGGGAATAAGCTTTTTATAATGCTCAATCATATGCTTACCAGAGATTGGGTCTTCTGCGCCTGCTATAAACGTAAGTGGTATATTGCTATTTATGATGGCACCAACCCAGCGTTCTCGGTTTTGCTGCCTCTGCTTTATATAACTAATGAGTTTGGGCATAACGGCTAAACCATCTTTATAAATTAGCAGCTCCCAAAGTGTGTCTACCACTTGTTTTGAGGGCGGTGTACTTTTACCAAAAATAGTAACTAGATTATTGGCAAATTTTTGTTTATTCATTAATTTTGGCACTATCCAACCTAGCTTTGAAAGTAAAAGCTTTTGTATAAATAAGGGTTTATGCACCTCAGGAAATAACCCACCATTTAAAAAGCAGACACTGTTTATTTTAAAGTCACTTTGGCTAACGACTTGCCTTGCTAATAACTCTTGAGCCACAGTATCGCCATAGTCATGAGCTAAAATATGTATATCATTAATATTTAACGTTTTTAAAAATTGAGTATATAAGTCGGCTTGTTCAGTAATTTTATAGCCTGCATTTTTAGGTTTATCTGACAAACCAAAACCTAGCATATCGAGTGTAATTACAAAATAATGTTCACTAAGGGTTTGCCACATACCTTCCCAGTCCCAACTAGCACTTGGAAAGCCATGTATTAAAAGCAACGCAGGCTTAGTTATATCGCCAGCTGTTTTAGTAAAAATTTGATGGCCACTAATTTGAGTAAATTGACCCTGTGATTGCCACTGTTGAAGAGAAAACATATATTAGCTTAATTTTTATTATTGATTTGTTAGTTTTATCATAAAGGTAATTAAAAAAGGAAACAAAACCAATGCATAAAATTTGCATTGGCTTATTAAAAGTCATGTTAAAATTTAATAGTGTAATCTACATAAACTCGATGGTCAGCTCTATCGCCTTTAACACCATCAACACTGCCTGATTTTTCGGTTGTATAATCTACAAATAGCCAGCGTAAGCTTAAGCCTTTTATTTTCTCAACTTTATAGCGGGTATCTACAGCCCAATATTTTTCGTCGGCTGTGCCGCCTAACTTACCCAACGCAGAGTTTTCAGCATCGCTGCCGTCTGTGTAGTAAAATTTAGTTGTTAAGCCAGGCGATACTGCTTTCAAATCAATTCCTAAACGAGCTTGCCATGATGTTTCATTTTGGTTTGTTAAATCAGCACCAATTAATGAGCGAGTTGGAAATGGGTTTGTACCATGGTCGCCACTGAAATTATCTTCAATCCAAGCATCACTTACTTTAGTAAATGCCGCACCTACACTCCAAATATCTTTTTTCCAATCAGCATCTAGGTAATAGGCAAACCCATCGTTTTCACTTTTGGTTAAACCTGTTAATGCACCAGGTGCATCTTCATCATCTAAATCACCACCCTCTGCGCCTGTTACAAATAAATCGCCATCATCTTGTGAGGTAAATATGCCAGTTGAAAGGGTTAACTTACTTTGCTCAAGCTTAATGTCGTAACTGATTTTTAATCCGATTTTACTTAAATAATTGTGCGAATTTAAATATTCAGCCTCTAATATTAGATTGTCTTTTTTATGCGTAGCACCTACGCCCCAAATTACGCTAATAGCACCAGTTGCCGATTGATCGGTAGAAAAGTCTTCCCATCTATCATCGTGTCGACGGCTCCATTTATCGTAAACGTAACCGTATAATTTAGTGTTACCAATTTTGTAATCGCCAAAAACGCCTCTAAAAGTATTAGGAATAGCCCGACTCCCAGAGCTTTTAAGCAACATACTTTTGGTTTTTTGCCCACCTACTTTAACGTGACCGTTGTTGCCCAATTTAAAATCTAAAAAATATTGTCCAAATTTAGAAAAGCTATCGTCAACTCCACCGCTCTCATTACCTGCTGGCAAAATATTACCTGCGGCTGAACCCGTAGAATTAATATCCATCACGGTGTAAGTCGATACACCCACACTCACTAAATCGTTTATATAACCCGATGTGTAATTGAGCTCTATACCTTGAGCAAAAGTTGAATCGTCACTTGCGTCGTTATCGTAGTCACGGTCAAAATAAATTGATCTAAGTTTTATATTAAATTCATCTTGTTCTGTCAGCCCATTAACAGCGGCATACGAAGGAATAGAAATACATGTTAATACTGCGCCTGTTGCCGCAAGTAATTTAGATACTCGGTGAGCCATAGTTATCTCCGTTACCTTGTTTTGTTTAAGTTTTAACTGTGCAGTGCATAGCAGCGTGTATTTTTTCGACCTATACGGCAAACAAGTCATAAGGTAATTACATTTTAAGTAATCACGTTTTCTTTCACGCTACTAAAATATAGAACAATATAAGTTTTTAATGTTTTAATTTTCATATTATAAAATATTAAGTGTTTGTTTTGTTTCGGATGAATTATAAAAGCAAGGTGAGCATTGTCTCTTGCTCGCTCGTACCTATACCGATAGTTCCCTTTAAAAGCGTCATAATATTGG
>NZ_WTKW01000327.1:0-4680 GCF_011378745.1 Pseudoalteromonas sp. Z1A6 | reverse complement strand
TTACGAATAATTCAAAATCACAAGGACTTAACTAAACTCTTTTGCTAAAATGCTGCTGAAAAATGCGGCGAGGAAATAATGCATGTGGCTTGAGCAACTCAGGCGTCGACTGGCAAAACCTAAAACATCTGTACAATTATGCTTATTAGGCGTAGTTGCCGGATTAATTGCTGCATTTTTTATTATTTTATTTCGCTTAACTATTTTGTTTTTTCAAAGCTTATTTTTGGAAACACCTGACGACTTTACTACCCTACCCACTCTTGAACGCGTTTTAATGCCATTAATAGCCGCATTTTTAATTGCGTGCTTTGCTGCATTTACTGGCTTTAAACATTACCGTTTAGGCATTCCTTTTGTTATTCATCGTATTAAACGCCATTACGGGCAAATGCCTTTATACAATACGGTTAATCAATTTGTTGGTGGCGCACTTGCACTCATTAGCGGTTTTTCGGTTGGCCGAGAAGGGCCTTCCGTACATATGGGCGCAACAGGTGCGAGTATTTTAGCGGATAAACTACATTTACCGCATAACGCCATGCGTACTTTAAGTGGTTGCGGCGTTGCAGCAGGTATAGCCGCTTCGTTTAATACCCCACTTGCAGCCGTTATTTTTGTAATGGAAGTGGTACTTCGAGAATATAAAGTACACATATTTGTGCCAATCATGCTTGCTGCTGTTACTGGTGCACTCGCTACGCAGTTTGTTTTTGGTGAAGGCTCTGAACTTGCACTCATTACAATAGCGCCATTAAGTGGTTGGCATTACCCTTATTTAATATTATGCGGTATGGCGCTGGGCGCTATAGCATTTAGCTTTAATCAAAACTTAATGCTAATTATTAAAACATTTAAACCTTTAAGTATGTTTCCTCGTTTACTAATCGCAGGCTGTATTGCCAGCTTGATAGCTTACGCGGTGCCTCATGCTATGGGTTCTGGTATGAGTGCGATTACTATCGCGGTTGAATCGCCTGATAACGTAAAGCTGCTTACTACCATTTTAATAGCTAAACTACTTGCCACATTGTTTGCTATTGGTTTGGGTATTCCTGGTGGTTTAATTGGTCCGGTAATTGGGCTTGGTGTATTAATTGGGACATTAATGGCCTTTTTTGCTCAATATATTAGCCCGGGTACTGATATTGCGGGTACGTATGGGGTTTTAGGTATGGCTGGATTATTAGCGGCTACACTGCATGCACCACTTGCTGCATTAACAACAGTAATGGAGCTTACATCATCACCTGAAATAATCGTTCCTGCGATGATAGTTATAACCACTGCATATGTAACTGCATTACAATTTTTTGGAAATCGCTCCATATTTTTGCAACAATTAGATTTTCAGGGATTGCCGTACCATGTATCTCCCGCTACCGAAGCATTACAAAAAGTGGGAATAATGGATGATATGGATGAAGACTTTAAATTGCTTTACTCAGACGATAAAGAGCAAATAAAAAATACGCTTGATGCCATGGATAGCCAAACACCCTTGATTGTTTTTGACGAAGAAAATGGCTATCGCCTCGCTGAATACGATTTAACGCTAATGTCTGATGAAGCAATAAATATAAATTACATTAGCTTGCAGGGCATCAGCAGCCAAGCCACCCTAGCCGATGCATTCGATATACTAAAAGATAAAAGAAGTGGCGCGCTTTACGTTTATAACCTTTTAGATAATCAACAAATTATGGGGCTATTACGCTGGGATCAAATTCATCATATTTTAACCATTCGTAACAGCTTACTTTAAGCAATAAGGACTATTATGAGCGCATTATTGATTTATAAAACACTCCACATATTTTTTATGATTGCGTGGTTTGCCGGTATTTTTTACTTGCCTCGATTATTTGTATATCACGCAATGAGCGAAGAAAGATCATGTAACTCTATGCTTAAAGTTATGGAGCGCAGGTTACTTTATTTCGTAACCCCATTTGCTGTTTTAACGGCTGTGTTTGGTGTGTTAACCATTGTTGAATATGGTCGTGATTGGTTTAAATACAGTATGTGGCTACATTACAAACTTGTACTGGTAATTATTTTATACCTATACCACGGCTACTGTTTTAAGTTATTAAGTGACTTTAAACATGACCGAAACACTAAAACAGACCGCTTTTACCGTATTTTTAATGAGCTCCCTGTTATTGCGCTGCTCATCATAGTGGCACTTGCGGTAATAAAACCTAATTTATAAGCGTTTCGGTGCATGTTAAACTGCGCTGCAATTTACAATACTTGCTATAACACGCGCGATTGCGTGCTCCATTTATGGATTATCGCGCCCATTTGATTGATTAGGAATTACCCCATGTTAAGTTTCCAAGGCGAACATATACTGTCTGTAAATCAGCTAGACAGAGACTGCATTGAACGTATTTTTGCAGTAGCTAAAAAAATGGAGCCTTATGCTAAAAAACAAAAGCAAACAACGGTGCTTAAAGGCGCTATTTTAGCTAATTTGTTTTTTGAACCAAGTACTCGCACGCGAGTTAGCTTTGGTACCGCCTTTAACTTACTAGGCGGTGGTGTACGTGAAACTACAGGTATGCAAAGCTCAGCGCTTGCAAAAGGTGAATCACTTTACGATACCGCGCGCGTTATTTCAGCTTACGCCGATGCTGTTGCTATGCGCCACCCCGATGCAGGCTCAGTAAGTGAATTTGCTGATGGCTGTACTGTGCCAGTTATTAATGGCGGCGACGGCCCAAATGAGCACCCGACTCAAGCATTACTTGATTTATTAACCATTGAGCGTGAATTACACCGTTTTGATCAAAATATTGATGGCATGCATATAGCGCTTGTGGGTGATTTAAAATATGGTCGCACAGTGCATTCTCTATCAAAGCTATTGTGCCATTATAAAAACGTAAAGTTTTCGATGGTCGCGCCTGATGGCCTACAAATGCCAACGAGCATTTTAGATGCCGTAGAAAATGCAGGACACAAAATTGAGCTAGTAAACAAGATGGAAGGTAATTTAGCCGCCGATATTGTCTACCAAACACGTATTCAAGAAGAGCGCTTTCCTTCACAAGAAGAAGCAAATAAATACCGTGGCGGTTTTAGAATTAGCCAATCTATTTACAGCGCTCATTGCAAACCTAACTCTGTGTTAATGCATCCGTTACCACGTGATAGTCGCTTAGAAGCCAACGAGCTTGATAACGACTTAAACAGTAACGACAATTTAGCAATATTCCGCCAAGTACAAAATGGCGTATTAATTCGTATGGCACTGTTTGCTTTAACACTCGGCGTAGAAAATAAAGTCGATAAGTATGAAGTGGACGTACCTTGGTTTAGCCGCAAACGCGACAGCTAAACCCTCTTTAAGTGACAATTTATAGGATTTTTCATGACAATTAGCCAAGACTTATTTGAACGCGCTCAAGCCTCTATTCCAGGTGGCGTAAACTCGCCAGTTCGTGCTTTTAACGGTGTAGGCGGTACGCCGCTATTTATTACAAAAGCAGAAGGCGCGTTTACATTTGATGCCGACGGTAATCGTTACATTGATTATGTTGGCTCTTGGGGGCCTATGATCATGGGCCATAACCACCCTGCAATTAAACAAGCCGTGCACGAAGCAGTAGAAAATGGCCTTAGCTATGGCGCGCCAACTGAAGCCGAAATACTAATGGCTGAAAAAGTAAAAGAGCTGGTTCCATCAATCGAAAAAGTACGCATGGTTAGCTCAGGCACTGAAGCAACTATGAGTGCAATTCGTTTAGCGCGTGGCTTTACCGGCCGCGATAAAATATTAAAATTTGAAGGTTGTTACCACGGCCATGCTGACTCGTTATTAGTTAAGGCTGGCTCTGGTGCACTAACAATGGGCGTACCTAATTCTCCTGGTATTCCTGAGGACTTTGCTAAGCATACACTTACTGTGTCGTTTAATAACCTAGATGAAGTAAAAGCTATTTTTGCAAAATACGCTGACGAAATTGCCTGTATTATTGTAGAGCCAGTAGCCGGTAACATGAACTGCATTCCACCAGTACCTGGCTTTTTAGAAGGTTTGCGTGATGTGTGTGACGAATATAAATCAGTACTTATTTTTGATGAAGTAATGACGGGTTTTCGTGTTGCACTTGGCGGCGCTCAAGCGTATTACAACATTAAACCAGACCTTACGTGTTTAGGTAAAGTCATTGGCGGCGGCATGCCCGTTGGCGCGTTTGGTGGTAAAACCGAAATAATGGATTACATTGCGCCTGTGGGCCCTGTTTACCAAGCGGGTACTCTTTCTGGTAACCCTATTGCGATGGCTGCAGGTTTAAAATCACTTGAGCTATTATGTGAGCCAGGTCTACACGATAAGTTAGAAGCAACGTCTAAAGCAATTTGTGAAGGCTTTGAAGCTGGCGCTAAAAAAGCAGACATTGCATTAACAACTAATTATGCTGGCGGCATGTATGGATTCTTTTTTACTGATGCTGAAAAAGTAACGACATACAAACAAGCTACTGAATGCGACCTAGAGCGCTTCAAACGTTTTTTCCACCTTATGCTTGAAGAAGGTGTGTACCTTGCTCCATCAGCATTTGAAGCTGGTTTTGTATGTGCTGCGCATACTGAGCAAGAAGTAAAAGAAACAATAGCGGCAGCAGAACGCTCGTTTGCTAAACTTTAAGTTAAAATTACTTTTTATAT
>NZ_WTKW01000326.1:0-4682 GCF_011378745.1 Pseudoalteromonas sp. Z1A6 | reverse complement strand
AACTACATGAATTATTCTATAGTCTTAATTTATTAGTAAAGATCACTTTAATATTACTAAAGTTACAGCCTGATAACGCGCTTAAGTCTAGTTTGCTATTTGTTATATAAATAAAATACTGACTAATTCCCCTCTTTGCGCCCTTAGTCTCTTTAAGCACAAACAAAATACATGCTATAATCGCTGCCTTTCCAAGTTAACAGCAATCTGTATAAGCGAAATTATTCATGAGTGAAAATAGTCACATTAAAGTCATTGTTGGCATGTCCGGCGGTGTTGATTCTTCTGTATCTGCATATTTATTACAACAACAGGGCTACCAAGTAGAAGGCCTGTTTATGAAGAACTGGGAAGAAGACGACAATGATGAATACTGTGCTGCCGCTGATGACTTAAAAGATGCACAAGCAGTGTGTGATAAGTTAGGCATTGAGCTTCACACTGTTAACTTTGCAGCAGAATACTGGGACAACGTATTTGAGTACTTTTTAGCTGAGTACAAAGCAGGTCGTACACCTAACCCAGATATAATGTGTAACAAAGAAATTAAATTTAAAGCCTTTTTAGAATTTGCTGCTCAAGCACTCGGTGCTGACTTTATTGCAACAGGTCACTATGTTCGCCGTGAGCTTCGCGATGACAAATACGTAATGTGTCGCGGGCTTGATAACAATAAAGATCAAAGCTACTTCTTATATACCTTAAGTCATGAACATATTGGCCAAACGTTATTCCCTGTAGGCGATATCGAAAAACCAGAAGTACGCCGCATAGCAGAAGAACAAGACCTAATCACTCACGATAAAAAAGACAGTACAGGTATCTGCTTTATTGGTGAGCGTAAATTTAAAGACTTTTTACAAAAGTTCTTACCAGCACAACCTGGCGTTATCGAAGACACAGACGGTAATGACGTAGGCGAACACGAAGGCTTAATGTACCACACACTTGGACAACGCAAAGGCTTGTTAATTGGTGGAATGAAAGAAGGTTCTGGTGAGCCTTGGTACGTAGTAGATAAAGACCTTGAGCGAAATGTACTTATTGTGGGCCAAGGTAAAGATCACCCTCGCCTATACAGCAACGGTCTTAACGCAAACCAACTTCACTGGGTAGACCGTATTGGCCCTAAAGGCACAACTCGCTGCACAGTAAAAACGCGTTACCGCCAAGAAGACTTAAGCTGTACCCTACTTGTAGGTGAAGACGGCATGGCCCGCGTATTGTTCGACGAGCCACAAAAAGCAGTGACGCCTGGTCAATCTGCCGTATTTTACGCAGAAGATATCTGTTTAGGTGGCGGTATTATTGATTCGGTGATTAAGTAATGAATGAACACCAAGTCATGGCGCTTGCCGCCATGTGCCAGGCTGCTAAACAAGTTCAAAAAATTGCCCAATATGGCAACAATAACGAACATGATTTAGAAATATTACTTTCAAGTATTATTCAAACATCTCCGGCATCGCCAGAAGATGTTTACCAAGGTACTGACAACTTACGTGATGGTTACAAAACATTAATGGCGCAGCTAACCGCAGGCGCTCAAAAAGATGTTGAAATTGTAAAGTACGTAGGTGGTTTAATGCAGCTTGAGCGAGCACTAAGTGCAAACGACAAAAGCTTAAACGAATTAGGTAAACGAATTGATGATATTCATCGTCGTTTAGACCACTTTGCTATTACCGATGAGAGCGTTGTTGCCGGTTTAGCAGATATATACTCGTCGGTGCTGAGCCCCCTTGGGCACCGAATACAGGTTTATGGCAAACCCGAGTTATTAAAACAGCAACTCACTCAAAATAAAATCCGTGCGTTATTACTCGCCGGCATTAGAAGTGCAGTATTATGGCGACAAATGGGCGGTAAACGCCGTCACTTTTTCTTTGCAAAAAGAAAAATACTCGCCATTGCTAAAACAAAAATTTAACTATCGTTCAAACTAAAATTTAGGAGTTATTATGGAGCTTTCAGCGTTAACGGCTATCTCTCCAGTGGATGGTCGCTACGGCAGCAAAACCACTGAACTACGCAGTATTTTCAGCGAATTTGGCTTAATCAAATACCGCGTAATTGTTGAAGTGCGTTGGTTGCAAGCGTTAGCTGCAGCAAGCGATATTAAAGAAGTACCTGCATTTAGCGAAGAAGCTAATGCACTTCTAAACGCCATTGTAGATAACTTCAGTGAAGCTGATGCACAACGCGTTAAAGATATAGAACGCACTACAAATCACGATGTTAAAGCGGTTGAATACCTACTAAAAGAAAAAGTAGCCGATAACAGTGAGCTTCATGCAATAAACGAATTTATTCACTTTGCTTGTACTTCAGAAGATATTAACAATCTATCTCATGGTTTAATGCTAAGCGAAGCGCGTAAAAATGTTTTACTTCCTTATTGCGATGAACTTTTAAGCGCAATTAAAGCTAAAGCAATTGAATACAAAACAATCCCAATGATGACTCGTACGCACGGACAACCTGCTACACCATCAACTATGGGTAAAGAGTTTGCTAACGTATATATGCGCTTAAAGCGTCAACGCGGGCAAATTGCACAAGTAGAGATGCTAGGTAAAGTTAATGGTGCTGTTGGTAACTACAACGCTCACCTTAGCGCATACCCAGATTACGACTGGCATACACATGCAGATAAATTTGTATCAAGTTTAGGCTTAACACTAAACCCATTTACTACACAAATTGAACCGCATGACTATATTGCAGAATTATTTGACGCAATTGCACGTTTTAACACTATATTGTTAGATTTCGACCGTGACATGTGGGGTTACATTGCCCTTAATCACTTTAAGCAAAAAACAATTGCTGGCGAAATTGGCTCATCAACAATGCCACATAAAGTTAACCCAATTGATTTTGAAAACTCAGAAGGCAACTTAGGCTTAGCAAATGCTATTTTTGCTCATCTTGCACAAAAATTACCCGTTTCTCGCTGGCAGCGTGACCTTACTGATTCAACGGTATTACGTAACCTAGGTGTAGGTATGGGTTATGCAATTATTGCATACCAATCAACACTTAAAGGTGTAAGCAAGCTTGAAGTAAACGAGCAACGTTTAGCTGACGAGCTTGATCAAAACTGGGAATTGCTAGCCGAGCCGATTCAAACAGTTATGCGTAAATATGGTATTGAAAAGCCATACGAAAAACTTAAAGATTTAACACGCGGTAAACGTGTAAACAAAGAAATAATGGCTGACTTCATCGATGGTTTAGACCTTCCAGAGCACGCTAAAGTAGAAATGAAAAAACTAACACCTGCTAATTACATTGGTCGTGCTGTTGAGTTTATTGATGATTTAGTTTAAAAACTAAATTGCTCTTTTAAAAAGCGAAAGGATCATCCTTTCGCTTTTTTTGTTTTAACCCCATTGCACTAACTAGTAGGCATAATGTATGTATCAATTAAAAATAAATAATTTGTCTGAGCAAGAGTTTTTAAGCCATTTTTGGCAAAAAAAGCCGCTTTTAATCAAACAGGGTTTTGCTAATTTTCAAGACCCGCTTGATGCTAATGAACTTGCCGGCCTAGCAATGGAAGAAAGCATAGAGTCACGTATTATCACCAATCATAAAAATGACTGGCAAACGCACCAAGGTCCATTTGAAGACTTTGAGCAGTTAACAGACGATCATTCTACATTGCTCGTGCAAGCAGTTGATCACTGGCATAGCGATGCTGCACAACTACTAGAGCCATTTAGGTTTATTCCAAACTGGCGCATAGATGATTTAATGATCAGCTATTCAACGCCTAATGGTGGTGTTGGCCCACATTTAGACCAATATGACGTATTTATTATTCAAGGCGAAGGTAAACGTCATTGGCGTGTAGGCCTGCCCGATCCAACACTTAAACAGTTTGCTCAAAACAAAAAGTTACTGCAAGTTGAACCTTTTGAAGCCGTAATTGATTGCATATTAGAACCAGGCGATATTTTGTATATTCCACCAGGGTGCCCTCACGAAGGTTACGCTGTAGAAAACGCACTAAATTATTCAGTTGGTTTTAGGGCGCCAAATCAACAAGATTTATTGTCGAGCTTTGCCGATCATATTATTGATACCGAAAGCGGACAAAAACGTTATACCGATCACAACATCACACTAAGAAAATCAAAAGGTGAACTTACAAACCTTGAAGTTGATAAAGTTAAAACACTGATGGCGGCACTTTTAGAAAATGACGATTTATTTAAACAATGGTTAGGCTCAACGCTTAGTCAGCCCAAGCATGAAATGGATTTAGCACCAGTAGAACCTCCATTTACACCAGAACAAATAGCTGATGACTTAAACAATGAAGAAGCTGTGTTTGAACGTTTAGGTGGTACGCGTGCTATTTACCAGCAGCTCGAAACCGAGGTGTTACTAAGTGTAAATGGCGAAAATTACGCTATACCGTTAACTGACTTACCGGCGGTAAAACTACTTACCGATAATACTGAGTTTGAAAGTTCAGCATTAAATTTAGCAAACCCAAGTTTAGTTTTTACTCAAACCTTTACTACACTTGTTAATGAGGGGATCTGGTTTAATATAGACCAAGAGTAATAATACCAATTTTATTAATAATGATGAGCATTTTGCAGCGTAAAATATTGTGTGTACAGGTCAGTTAAAAATTTTAATTTTTACCTGATCTTGGCTTAAATAAT
>NZ_WTKW01000325.1:0-4685 GCF_011378745.1 Pseudoalteromonas sp. Z1A6 | reverse complement strand
ATCTGCGGTTTACCGTAGGCTTCTCGGTACATGCCGAGCCTGCACAATAGTAGACGAACAGAAACCCTGGTATAAAATTTATCGGCTCAGGGACTTAACTAAGCTCCGGTACCCCAGGGAACAATTTAAGTATATAAGACATAATCCAATCCTTAAACCCCAAACGTAAAAAATTAAACCGTTCGCTTAGTTTTTCCGCACCTTTAACTCATCATTTACTTTATCGCATGGTTTTTGAGCTTGATCATACAATTAATTGGAGTTGCTTTTTATCGAGTGGTAGCATTGCCTTAACTTGCAAAGCGAAGATTCGATTATGAACGATTTACCCGATTACGAAAAAGCTCAACTGCTTTTAGAAAAAAACGAAATATTTGTATCACCTGCCGAAGCGCATGGTGTGATTAGTGGTTTACTTGCGTGTGGTTTAACCATTGACGACAAAGAATACTTAGGCCTTTTGAGCGATGTGTTTAACGATGGTGAATCGTTTAGTAACGATTTAAAGCAGTTTTTTGGCACTATTTATAAGCAAGTAGTCGCGAGCTTTAATGATGATGAATTTCAGTTTGATTTATTTTTACCAAGCGACGACGAAACACTCATCGATCAGGCTAATGGCCTCGTATCATGGGTAGCGGGTTTTATGCTTGGTTTTGGTTTAAAGCAAAAAGACTACGGTAAACTATCGAGCGATGTTAAAGAAGTTATTACTGACTTTAGCGAAATCACTCGCCTAGATACTACTTTTGAAGAAACCGAAGAAGACAGCCAAGCGCTGCACGAAGTGATTGAATATGTGCGTGTATCAGCACTACTTTGTTTTGCAGAGCTTGGTAAAGAGCAAAGCACGCAAAGTACTAAAAAAACACTTCATTAACTTTTAAAAAGCAAAACGGGTTGGTTAATAATGGTTGAAGTACAAAAGTCAGAATTTAAAGCACGTCGCGAGCGCTTACTTGCTCAAATGGATGAAAATAGCGTTGCTATTATTCCCGCTGCGAGCGAAGTGACGCGCAGCCGCGATACCGAATATGCGTTTAGACAAGACAGCGACTTTTTTTACTTAACTGGCTTTAACGAACCCGACGCTGTTTTAGTACTGTGTAATAACAGTGATGCACCCAGTACTTTATTTTGCCTAGATAAAGACAAACTAGCTGAAATTTGGCATGGCCGCAGAGTTGGCTTTGATAAAGCTAAAAGTGACTACCTGTTTGATGAAGCTTACCCACTCAGTGAATTAAACGATAAGCTGCTAGATATACTAAATGCAAAAGATGCTATTTATTTTGCACAAGGCGCCTACTCTTCATTTGATACCAAAGTGTTTTCGTTACTAGGTACACTTCGAAGTGGCTCTCGAAAAGGGCTCAAAGCACCGAGTACTTTAAAAGAAGTACGTGGCCTTATTCATGAAATGCGTTTGTTTAAATCGCCAAGCGAGATAGATGTTATGCGAGAAGGCTGTGAAATTAGTGCGCGAGGGCACATGCGCGCTATGCGTTTTTCACATGCTGGAGCTACTGAATTTCAGCTAGAAGCTGAGCTACATCATCATTATGCTATGAATGGTGCGCGGCACCCGGCGTACGGCACAATTGTTGGCAGTGGCGACAACGCTAATATTTTGCACTACACACAAAATAGCGATGTATTAAAAAATGGCGACCTAGTACTTATAGATTCGGGTTGTGAGCTACAAGGCTACGCTGCTGATATAACGCGAACTTTCCCCGTAAATGGAGAGTTTAGCGAGCCTCAAGCCGCGCTTTATAACATTGTACTTAAAGCGCAAGAAGTTGCTTTTGATGAAGTTAAACCCGGTGGTTACCTGTCGCACGCCAATAAACTAGCAATGGAAGTAATGACCCAAGGTTTACTCGAACTAGGTATTTTAACCGGCGACTTTGACGAGCTAATGGCAAAAGGTGCGTGTAAAGAATATTACATGCACGGGCTAGGGCATTGGCTTGGTTTAGATGTACATGATGTTGGCGATTATAAAGTAAATAACGTTGAGCGAGCATTTGAGCCGGGTATGGTACTCACCATAGAGCCAGGGCTTTATATAAGCGAAGACTCAAGCGCACCGCAAAAATACAAAGGCATTGGTATTCGTATCGAAGATAACTTGTTAGTTACCGAAACCGGCCATGAAAACTTGACCCTAAGCGTACCTAAAAAAATTAGCGATATAGAAGCACTTATGCAAAGTGCTAAAAACGTATAAAGCTCGGAGAATCTAGTGACTAAGCAGTTTGATGTAGTTATTATTGGCGGTGGTTTAGCGGGAGCAAGCTGCGCATTAAGTGTGGCTAAAACTAATCCCGCGTTAAATATTGCCGTTGTAGAAGCTAATCAAGTAACTGGCGATTACCACCCAAGCTTTGACGACAGAAGCATTGCACTTGCTCAGCAATCGGTAGAGTATTTACAAAGCCTCAATTTATTTGAGCAAAATGCCCCTTACACCGCAGCAATCAAAAAAGTGAGCGTGTCTGATAGAGGCCACTTTGGCAAAGCGCACATTAATTGCGATGAATTTGCTAAGCCCTCACTTGGTTACGTAGTAGAAGTAAATCCATTTGGCAGAGCGCTCCACCTGCGTTTAACGCAGTCAAATATTACGCTTTTGTGCCCCGATAGCGTAACTGCCATCGAGAAAACTCTGCATAGCAATACACTCACCCTACAAAGCGGCGAGCAATTAAATGCAGCACTATTGGTTATTGCTGATGGCGCACAATCACCAACACGCAATTTACTCGGGCTTGGTTTTAATACCCTGCCTTATGAACAAGGCGCTATTATTGCTAATGTAGAAGTGGCTGGTGGGCATAATAATCATGCCTTTGAGCGCTTTACACAAAACGGGCCTATGGCGTTATTACCCATGAGCAATAACCGTTATTCGTTAGTGTGGTGTATGCGCCAAGAGCAGGTTAAACAGCACATGGCACTCAGTGAACAAGATTTTTTAAGTGCCCTGCAAAGCGCGTTTGGTTATCGCGGTGGTCAATTTACTAAAGTAGGTATGCGCACGAGTTACCCGCTCGTTTACGGGCAAGTTGAGTCTTTAACTGCGCACCGTACAGTGGTTATTGGTAATGCTGCACATGCTATTCATCCTATTGCAGGGCAAGGTTTTAATTTAGGCCTTCGCGACGTACAAGTACTTAGTAATTTAATAGCAAATAGCCAACACGATTTAGGCAGCTATGCGTTTACACGTGAATATTCAAAAAAACGCAGTGATGATATAAAAACCGTAATGAGTTTAACCGACGCACTTGTTAGGCTTTTTTCGAATTCATCGCGAGTGCTCGCATTGGGGCGCAGTATTGGGTTGTTTTCGATGGATTTATTTCCCGCATTAAAAGCGCCATTAGCTAAACAGTTAATGGGGCAAGTTAAACAAGGTAGGCGTTTATGAAGCAAGCACAGGTTTGTATTGTAGGTGGCGGCTGTGTAGGGCTAACACTAGCACTTGGATTGGCAAAAGCCGATATAAGCGTAGTTGTACTAGATAGCGCACCGACACAAGCGTTACCAACTGACGAATATGGTTTGCGCGTAAGTGCGTTAAGCATTGCAAGTCAAACCTTGCTTGAACAATTAAACGTATGGCCCGAAATTATCGCACAGCGAGCGTGCGCTTATACACATATGGATGTACGTGATGCCGACAGCTTTGGCAAAATAGCGTTTAATAACGAGCAACTTGAGCTTGAACATTTAGGCCATATTGTTGAAAACGACATTATCCGCTTTGCGCTTATAAAAGAGCTAGAGCAACAAAGTAGTGCAACACTAATGTTTGATACACAGTATCAGCAAATACATCAAAGCGAATCTGATGTATTTATAACACTTAAAAGCGGCGAGCCAATTATTGCAAAACTGCTGGTGGCGGCTGATGGTGCAAATTCAGCTATACGTAAACAATTTAATATGGCGCTTAGCTTTAAAGATTACGATCACCATGCGCTAGTCGCGACAGTTAAAACTGAAGAGCAACATGCAAACACCGCACGCCAAGTCTTTTTACCAACAGGGCCACTCGCGTTTTTACCATTGAGCGATGAGCATACTCATTCAATTGTGTGGTCTACCAGCCCCAATCATTGTGATGAATTATTAGCAATGGACGACACCGCCTTTAATAAAGCCGTAATGGCTGCAATAGATGGTCAATGTGGCCTGTGTGAAGTGCAAAGTAAGCGCGCGGCTTTCCCACTTAAAATGCGCTACGCCCAGCAATGGGTTTCAGGCAAAGTGGTACTCATTGGCGATGCTGCACATACAATCCATCCACTTGCAGGGCTTGGTATGAACCTAGGCCTAAAAGATGCGGCTTATTTAATTGAGCATTTAACAAGCGATAGCAGCAAGGAGTTTGCAAGCACTCGCACACTGCGCGATTACGAGCGCACTCGTAAGCTCGATGCACAAAAGCACATCGCTATGATGCAAGGGCTAAAAGAGTTATTTGAAGGTGCAAACCCAGTTAAAAAACTTATTCGTGGAGTAGGGCTATCATTAGTTGATAATCTTGGGGCAATCAAGCACCTGTTCGCCAAAGAAGCGATAGGAAAGTAACGTAGGTTGGGAAGAGCGAAGCGAAACCTAACGAAAAAAAGTAGCTAGTTATTCGCTTTTACTAAAAAAACCGATGTTTAATT
>NZ_WTKW01000324.1:0-4691 GCF_011378745.1 Pseudoalteromonas sp. Z1A6 | reverse complement strand
ATCTAGAAAAGCGACTAACAATAAAATTTACTGACTTGGTTTCCTTACTTATAGACATAAAAATAACAAAACCACTTATCATAAAAAACAAATGAACGCCAAAATGACCAAAGTAAGTCCAATCCATTTCATTAGAGCCAGTGTTATATATTTCATCTATACGGTAGAAATAATGATAAATAACAACTGACAATGCGGCTATCCCTCGCAAACCATCTAGGCTTAATTGTCTAATATATTTCATTTATCATTACTTAATACTTCTATGGCTTGTTTGGTAAACTCTTCACCCATATGACTCGATTTCATTGCATATTCTACATTGGCAAGCATATAACCTAATTTAGAACCACAATCATGAGATTTACCTTTTAGATGGTAGGCTTCAAGCGTTTCTAGGTGGCGTAATTGCAGTAAGGCATCAGTAAGTTGTATTTCACCGCCAGCGCCTGGTGGGGTGTATTCTAGTAAATCCCAAATTGCTGTAGATACAACATAACGCCCTGTAATAGCTAAATTACTCGGTGCTTCATCGTTATTTGGTTTTTCGACCATGTTTTTAATTGCAGCATTTTCGCCGGCATTTATTTTTTTACCGGCTATATCAACTACACCATATTGATGTACTTGCTCTTGAGGTACGGGCTCTACCATTACTTGGTTGTAGCCCGTTTTGTCGAATCGGTCGATCATTTGGCTTAAATTGTCAGTTTTTGAATTTGATTTATATTTATCAATAATTACATCAGGTAACATTACTGCAAATGGGTTATTACCGACAATTGGGCGCGCTGCTAAAACAGCATGACCTAAACCTAGTGGTGCCGATTGGCGAACCGAAATTACGGTTACGTCTTTTGGTACTATTGAGCGAACCTCTTCTAGCAGGCTACGCTTTACACGTGCCTCTAGTGTGGCTTCTAGCTCAAAGCTTGTATCAAAATGATTTTCTATTGAGTTTTTTGAAGCGTGTGTAACAAGCACAATTTCTTTAATGCCAGCGGCTACAGCTTCGTTAACTACGTATTGAATTAAAGGTTTATCTACCAGGGGGAGCATTTCTTTAGGAATGGCTTTAGTGGCTGGTAACATGCGTGTACCAAGGCCAGCTACAGGTAATACTGCTTTTAAAACTTTCACTTTAATTCCTTTCATTATTTTTGCTAAACAACAAAAAAAGGAATTACTAAGCTAAAATCCCTTTTCAAGCGCTTCACATGCCGTGTGAGATTGCTATTATACACAACACAATAATGCACTCAATAATTAAAGAGTACTTTTTGATTGTTTTTTTGTTAATACTATGTTGCACCACACTGGGTTGCATCGCACTATTTTAGTGCTCTCATACTTTTTAGTGATCTACCTTTCCAAAGCTACCAATACTATACTAGACTTGTTTGGTTATTAGGGAACACAGACTTGAAGGAACATTTGTGCGTTTAGGGTTTTACATTTTATTATTAGTGTCTTTTTTTGTATGCGCACAAGATATGCTTTTGTATTTACGCAATAGCGATATAATTGCGCGCGCTCAAAAACAGTATGGTGATGAGGGCCACAAACGCATTAAAAATTGGCTAAGTTTTATAGATGAGTCGGCTGACAAAAGTGAATGGCAAAAAATCCATTTGGTGAATGACTTTTTTAATAAGCACATTAAATACAAAACCGATGATGAGCTTTGGCACCAAAAAGATTATTGGGCTACCCCGCTTGAAAGCTTAGGCGTGGGTATGGGTGATTGTGAAGACTACGTAATTGCCAAATACTTTACGTTAATAGCGCTTGGCGTACCCGAAGATAAAGTACGTTTAATGTATGTACGTCAAAAAACAGTTAATCAACCTCATATGGTGCTTATATATATTGAAACTCCTAATCAAATCCCCTTTGTTTTAGGTAACTTTAATACTAAACTACTGCCCGCTAATAAACGCCCTGATTTAACACCTATATATAGTTTTAATGGCCAAGGTTTATGGTTAGCCAAATCAAAAGGGTTAGGCAATAAAGTAAAAAATAGCCGTGGTGTTTCTGCCTGGAATACCATGCTAGAGCGAATTGAACAAGGTGAGCTTGCGCCCGCCAAAAGTGATAAAGGAACACCGAGTTATGTCTCGACTTTTTAAAAATGGATTGAGTTTAAAAACCCAAGTATATGGCCTTATTATATTGATTTCGGTACTTTCGTTTTTTGTACGCGTAATTACTGACGTTGATACCACTCGCCAATACTTACAAACGCAAATGGGTAGCCACGCGCAAGATACTGCAACAAGCTTAGGGCTTTCTATTTCACCCTACCTTGAAGAAGATAGCTTAATGATTGCCCAAACCATGGCAACCGCTATTTTCGACTCAGGTTATTACAAACAAATAAAATTTACTAACGCCGATAATAACGTGGTATTTAACCTAACAAGCCCAAAACGCGTTGAGTCTGTACCTAATTGGTTTATTACAGCAGTAAAGCTCAACGCCCCTACTATGCAATCAGAATTAAACAATGGCTGGATCATGGCGGGAGTGCTTGAAGTAACAAGCCATGTTGGCCAATCGTATTTAACGCTATGGGAACATACTAAACGCAGCTTTTATGGTTCTTTATTATTATTAGTAGCGTCGCTTGCTGTAGCATATTTAATATTACGTGCTGTATTTAAACCTTTAAAAGCAGTAGAAAACCAAGCACATTTGGTTACGCGTAAACGCTTTACATTAAACGAAGAAATACCTGTTGCGCGCGAGCTACGTACTGTGACTAAAGCCATTAATAATATGGTAATGAACCTACAAAGCACCTTCGACTCCTTAACAAAGCAAACACAAGCACTTACCGATGAAGTATATGTAGACTCACTCACTGGGCTGGGTAACCGCCGTTCGTTTGAGAACCACTTTAACTCAGTGGTTGACACCATTACTAGCGACACTCCAATCACTGCAATGATGGTTACTCTCCCCTCACTTGCTAATATTAACCAAACTGTAAGTTACCAAGATGGTGACGAGCACGTACATGATGTAAGCGTTACTTTGCAAAATGTGTTTGGTGCTTTAACTAATTCTAAAATATTTAGACTTAACGGCAGTACTTTTATTGCTTTAGTCCCATTCGATATGCAATTTTTAAGTAGAACACGCCTCGATATAAATGATGCTTTTAGTAAAAAGAAAAACAGCTTACACGTAAATGGTTTTGCTAACTTAGCGTTAGTAAGTGTTGATAAAGGCTCATCTATTGGGAGTGTGCTTTCGGCGCTTGATACTGGCTGTACTATTGGCGATTCGGCTGTAAATAAAGTAGATAAAGATACTTTGTTTAGTGTTAAAGAGTGGCGTTCGCTTATTCAGTCAATTATTGCTACTGGTGAAGTTAGCTTTTCGGTGCAGCCAGTCAAGCGCACTAAATCAGAAAACAAGCAGTGCTACTTTGAGGTGTTTGCTCATTTTACGCATGAAGGCGAAAAGGTTAATAATGGCCATTTATTTGCTATGGCCGAAAAGCTTAACTTAACCGAAGAGTTAGACAAAAAAATAATTCGTAACTTTGTAAACGTTAAAGAGCAACACCCAGACGATACATTTGCGTTAAATATTAGTAAAGCTTCGTTGTATTCAACTGACTTTATTGAATGGCTTACTCTTTATGCTCACACTAAACCAATTATTAAAACAAACTTGGTTTTTGAATTGCATGAAATTAGCTTGCTTTATAACGTACATGTTGCCTCTTTACATATAGATACAATAAAAGATATTGGCATAAGTGTGTGTGTTGAACACTTTGGCACTAGTTTAACCTCGTTTAGATACTTACAAGGGTTAGATATTGAATATATAAAAATAGATGGTAGCTATATTCAAGATTTATTAGATAACACCCAAAGCCAATTTTTTATTCAAACAGTTAATAATATTTGTCATGGCTTTGGTATTAAAGTTTTAGCTTGTTTAATTGAAAAACCTGAAACTTTAAAGGTACTTGAAGGTTTAGGTTGCGATGGCGTACAGGGCAATTTAATAATGCCGCCAACCAAGATAATAAAAACTAATGATAATGGCGCAAATAAAGAGTTTACTTTTTGCACCGATGCGCTAAAATTTTGTAATTAATACTCTACCAAGGGACAAGAGATGAAATCATTTATATTGGCCAGCTTAATCGCTGGTGCATCTGCACTTACAGTTTTACCAAGTTATGCACAAACGGATACTGATGCAGTCGTACAAACTGAAGGCATGACTAATTTAGTCAACGTTTTAAATAGCGTAACCGCTGAAACAGCTCCAGATCAGCTTAAAGCAGACTTAGTAGCGGCTATTAACGGCGTATGTACAAATTGTACTGCTGCCCAAGTTGATTCTATGATGACTGTAGTTGTAGACGCTATTGGTGCTGATAGCCCACTTATTGCTGATTTTTTAGCTGCACTTGTAGCCGCTGGCGTTGACAGCGATACCGTTACACTTGCTGCTATTACCGCTGGCGTTGATGCCACTGTTGCCTCTGAAGCAACAGCAGCTGGCCCAGGTGGCGCTCCAACTCCTGTAGCCCCGGTAATTGTTACTTTACCAACAACTCCAGTACCACAAGGTGCCGGCGGCACAGGTGGCGATGAAGGTATATCTGAAGTCGGTAACTAACCGTTAATAAAATAATAAAAACGCAGCCTTTTGGCTGCGTT
>NZ_WTKW01000323.1:0-4706 GCF_011378745.1 Pseudoalteromonas sp. Z1A6 | reverse complement strand
CAAGCTCGCTTTTTTGTTTTTTATTGCTAACTTCACGTATAATCAAGTGATTCAAACTCAGGAATTAAACATTATGAATGTTGGTATTATTGGCGCAATGGAGCCAGAAGTTAAAATTTTACGTGAAGCGATGCAAAACCCACAAATTTTAACTAAAGCAGGTTTCACTTTTTATACTGGTGAATTGGCTGGTAACACAGTAACACTTGTTCAATCTGGTATTGGTAAAGTAGCATCAACAATTGCAACTACCTTACTGATTGATAACTTCAAACCTGATTGCGTAATTAACACAGGCTCTGCCGGTGGATTCGATCCTTCTCTAAGTGTTGGCGACGTAGTAATTTCGTCAGAAGTACGTCATCACGATGTAGATGTTACTGCTTTTGGCTACGAAATTGGCCAAGTACCACAAATGCCAGCAGGCTTTACAGCTCACCCTAAATTAGTTGAAGCAGCACAACAAACAATCGAACAAATCAGTGATGTTAAAACACTTGTTGGCTTAATTTGTACTGGTGACACATTTATGTGTGACCCTGTGCGTATCGATAAAGCACGCAGTGATTTTCCTACAATGCTTGCCGTTGAAATGGAAGGCGCTTCAATTGCACAAACGTGTTTTACGCTTAACACACCATTTGTTGTAATTCGCTCAATGTCTGATATTGCAGGTAAAGAGTCACCACAATCGTTTGAAGAATACCTAGAAACAGCATCAATCAACTCATCTAAAATGGTTGTCGCACTTTTAGAAAAGCTAACTGCAGTGTCTCTGTAAATGCTTAGCAATATTGTTCAAAATCACTTGGACTTTATTGCCTTCATACTAGCGCTCCTTGCTGAGCGCTTTATTCCCCTTATTAGCTGGTATCATCCTAATACAGCGCTAAATGCTGTTTTTGGTGCTATTGGCAAGCGCATATACAAAAGCAAAGAACCTAAAAGCTATCAATATTTGGCAGCTATACTCGCAAGCACGCTCATTTTAAGTGTCATTCTCATTATTGTAGTGTTACTACTCGAGTTTGCTTTTTATCCTGAATTACTCGCTGGCCTTATTTTATACTTATGCTTAGAAAGTAAGAGTATTGATAAAAAAGCACTTCGCATTGCAAAGCTAACTAAACAAAATCAAAAATCGACAGCACGCGAATTACTAAAACCACTGCTTGCCCGTGAAGTTAATAGGCTTTCATCTCCTGGTATTATCAAAGCATTAATTGAAAGCTTAATACTGCGCACTGCTCGATACTATTTCGTAGTTATATTTATATTTTTAGCCTTTGGCCCTATTGCGGCCCTCGCCTATCGATTACTTACTTTAATACAACAAGCCTGGCGTAGTGACATATCCCCAAATAGCTACTTTTTAAAACCGCTTAAAACTCTGTTGTTTATTATTGAGTATATTCCAATGCGCTTACTCGCTTTAACTATTGCAGCAAGTAGAGCGAGCAAACAAAGCATGCACTACATAAAGCATTATGGTAGACATTTTTATCAAACAAATACAGGTTGGCTACTAAGCACATGCTCTGCATCACTTGGCGTGCAGCTGGGCGGGCCTGCAGTTTATTTAGGTACTCGCTTTAATAAAATGCGTATAGGTACTGATAGACTACCTACACCCGAGGATGTACCTGTAATAATTAATAGATTAAATCAGGCGCGTGTATTTTGGTTGTTAGTAATTATAAGCATCGAAATATTAAAAGTGGTTTAGTGACTATTTAGTGACTACCTCGTAACTATTTACAGACCCCAAAATACGAGCACAAAAAAACCAGCCTAGGCTGGTTTTTTAGTTTTCAAACGGTATTTAAGCTACAGTGATGTTTGCAAACTTACGTTTACCTACTTGGTAAATAGCCGTTGTACCTTTTGCTATTTCAAGTTTGGTGTCAGTGATTTTATCTTCACCGTTAAGTTTAACAGCGCCTTGCTTAATCATACGCATTGCTTCTGATGTACTTACTACTAAGTTTGCTTCTTTAAGTAAGTTAGCAATTAAAATAGTATCTTCTGCGATAGTGACTGTTAGCTCTGGGATTTCATCTGGTAGCGCTTTTTTCTGAAAACGCTGGATAAAATCGTCATGTGCACCTTGTGCATCAGCTTCACTATGAAAACGAGCAATTAACTCTTTAGCTAGTTCTATTTTAATATCGCGCGGGTTAGTACCTTGCTCAACACGTTCTTTTTGAGCTGCAATTTCTTCAATAGAAAGCGCGCTCAATAAATCGTAATAACGCCACATTAGCACATCACTAATCGACATTATTTTACCAAACATATCGTTTGGCGCATCAGTAATACCAATGTAGTTACCAAGCGACTTAGACATTTTTTGAACGCCGTCAGTACCTTCAAGTAATGGCATCATTAATACTGTTTGCGGCTTTTGGCCTTCAACTTTTTGTAGCTCACGACCCATTAGCAAGTTAAAGCGCTGATCAGTACCGCCTAGTTCAACATCTGACTCTAGTGCAACCGAATCCCAACCTTGTACCAGTGGATATAAAAACTCGTGAATTGCAATTGGTTGACCGCTGCCGTAACGCTTTTTAAAGTCATCTCGTTCAAGCATACGCGCTACTGTTTGGTTAGCAGCAAGTTTTATCATACCTGCAGCGCCTAACTTTTCCATCCAAGTAGAGTTAAATGCAACAGTGGTTTTAGCAGGATCTAGAATTTTGAATACTTGTTCTTTATATGTTTCGGCATTGGCTAGTACGTCTTCGCGAGTAAGTGGTTTACGCGTTACGTTTTTACCTGTTGGGTCACCAATCATGCCAGTAAAGTCACCAATTAAGAAAATAACCTCATGACCTAAATCCTGAAAGGTTTTCATTTTATTAATTAGTACAGTGTGCCCTAAATGTAAATCAGGGGCTGTAGGATCAAAGCCAGCTTTTATTTTTAGCTTTTTGCCCGACTTTAGTTTTTCAACTAGTTCGTCTTCAATTAATATTTCTTCTGCACCGCGTTTTATCTCTGCTAGAGCGGTTTGTAAATCCACTTTGTGTTACTCCAAAATTCTGCCTACGAAGGGGCGGACTAGTTACTTGTAATCACGGTTTAATATAGGTTTAAACCGAATATATATATATATGTAGCTAACATAACAAATTTCTACCTAATTAAAATAACTTTTTAAGTTATTAATGCAACTAAACAAAATGAATTGAGTCTTAGTTAGATAGGACGTTAAAAAAGGCTTCCTAACCCTGATTTTAGCGTAGTTTAAGGTTAGTTTAAATCTACAAAGCACTAGTATTCGTACATTATTAAGTATATCCTGCAATATTATGTATTTATTATCTTGACAGCAGAAAAAGGCACGTTATGGTTCACGTGGTTAACACTCTCCCAAAAAAACACAAATTGCTTATTTTAGGTTTAGTTTCTGCTATTGCCGGCTTGGCATTTCTTCCTTCTGAAAAAGCGACTGCTTCTAAAGACAATAATGCAGATGCATTAGAGATAGGCAAGCGCTATGAGTTACAAGTTAAAGTTGATGACAACGAAAAATTAACTGAGTTAAATTCAGAGCAAGCAGCAGAAAAATTACCAGAATACGACTTTGTCGATCATAAAGTTAAAAATGGCGACAATTTAGCAATTATCTTCAAACGTGCTGGTTTTTCAGCTCAAACGCTCCATAAACTAATTAACACTAACGCAGAAACGCGCAAGCTAACTAAAATTCACCCTGGTGAAATACTTAGCTTTGCGACAGCTGAAGATGGCTCTTTGGCTCAACTGCGCTATGTGATTTCAAAAACCGATACTTTATTTGTTACCTTAAATGAAGAAGGTAACTACGATACAGCTATTGATAGTAAAGAAATTGAAACGCTAACCAAAACCGCTGGCGGCGAAATATCTAACAACTTTTGGACTTCAGCAATAGCGGCAGGTTTAAGCGAACGTCAAATAATGAACTTTGCTGACATATTTGGTTGGGATGTTGATTTTGCAAACGACATTCGTAAAGGCGATGTGTTTGGCTTAATTTACGAGTCTCATTATGTTGATGGCGAGTTTATTGGTACCGGTAAAATTATTGCCGCTGAATTTGTAAACCAAGGTCAGCGCTTTGCAGCGATTCGCCATACCGACGGCAATTTTTATACGCCTGAAGGGCGTAGCATGAAAAAAGCATTTTTACGTGCACCTGTAAGCTTTAAGTATATTAGTTCGAGCTTTAATCCTCGTCGCTTACACCCAGTTACTGGGCAAGTTAGAGCGCACCGTGGTATCGACTTTGCGGCACGCACTGGCACACCGGTGGTTGCATCAGGGAACGGTAAGGTAGTTAAAGCGGGTTACAGCAAGTACAACGGTAACTACGTCTTTATTAGCCATGGCACACAATATGTAACTAAGTACTTACACCTAAATAAGAAACTAGTTAAAACGGGCCAAAAAGTTAAACAGGGCCAACAAATTGGTACTGTAGGTTCTACGGGTCGTGTTACTGGCGCACATTTACACTATGAATTTTTAGTAAATGGCGTTCACCGTAATCCTAAAACAGTAAAACTTCCTAAGTCAGAGCCATTACCTCGCTCAGAACTTGCTAAGTTTAAACCTATTGCAGATAATTTTATTGCCCAACTTGAGCGCAATCGCGAGCTACAGTTAGCACTTAAATAAAGTTTATTAATAAACATTAAAAAAGCCTTTGCAGGTTAAACCTG
>NZ_WTKW01000322.1:0-4718 GCF_011378745.1 Pseudoalteromonas sp. Z1A6 | reverse complement strand
AGAGAACCAAATAATTGATCCCAATTATTCTTCCAGTCGGGGCTTGAAAAGTGATCATAAAAAATAGATCTTAAGGTCGTGAGTCTCTGCTGACCATCTAAAACAAATTCGCAGTCTTTCTCTTCTAATTCCACCTCATCTGGATAACAAAGCTTCCTTTTCGAAAAGTCTGTGCTAACTCCTTCTAGTGTTAGTAGACTACCCATTGGTAAATCAACAATAAAAGATGCTAATAACTTTCTTTGCTTATCTCTACTCCACACAAAACTTCTTTGAAAATTAGGTAGAACAAGCTTATGATGATCTAATTCATCATAAATTACTGATAGTTCTCTTTCGAGATTTTCGATTGCCATATTATCCCTTAATTAATTATTCTTAAAATTTCACTTCTTCTACCAGGTATATAAACCTCTATTTCATCACTCGCATAGAGCTTGAGGTAAGAATATAAGTTTGCTTGGAGATCTTTAATTTCTTGCCGGTAAGGCGCTGGGTCATCTGCTAAAGCATCATGCAACAATCTTGATATTTGCCCAAAGCCTAAGTCTCGTTCTGATTGATTTTCAATAATTTGTTTTTTTAACCAACGGTATGCTTTTGTTTGCTTAAACAACGTTGACGCTAATGAAAAATCATCTTTAGCATGTTCAATTTGAGCAAAAGGTAATGATGGGTTTAGTCGATATTCATTCAAATCAGCGCCTGGCTTACCTAACGGGAAGTCTGATACAAACAGCTCTAATGTTTGTGGTAGGATTTCTTCAGGCCATACAGCAGGTAACTCAGCTTTATCTGCATCTTCAAATTGCTCTAAAAAAATCTGCATTTTATCAAGCATACTTAGTGTTAAATCAGTGGCTGATTCAACAATTTTATTAATGAATGCTTTGGATTGTTCGCAGGCATTAACTCTGCTACACGATTCTAAATTTCCATTATTAACTAAAGCTAACCCTTTACCTGTTAAATTAGCGCTACCATTAAAAATAGTATCGTGATCAATTTGATAAATTTTTGCGTGCAGATTTACGAGTGCTTTCACTTGGTAGCCATTATTGATGCAATCACGAAGCGCATTTAAGTCACTTGCACCCTTTGCAAAATCAATTGGCGTAAAACGCCCTATCAACTGTACTTTAGGTTTGTTGTTAGAGATTAACTGACCCAGCCAGCGTGTCGCTGGTTGGGTCATAAAGGCTGAGATGATAATTAAATTTGCACAACCAGGAAGAAGTGCCTCTAATTGTTGCGTAAGCTCAGTATTTGAGATTAAGCTCGACATTAAAAGTCGTCCGCATCATCATCTTCAGGGCCTTGAAGAAACTCACTAATGACTAAGCCCCATTCACGACGAATAGTATTTAGATAATTTAAACGTTTTTCGTCAGTTGTTTCATTCATCACACGGGCAAAGCCTGCAATTGTGGTTTGCATAATCTCAAGCTGATCACCATCAAGCTTGCTTACAAGCTTTTGATAAAAAACATGATTTGTATTGAATAAAACTAACGTTAAGCCTTTACTTGTTGATACATCAAAAAATGCTTCAGAATCTCGTGCTACATCTTCGATTAAAAAACGATTACCTGTAAGAATTAATCGTTCAGCTTTTTCTTCAGCCTCTTCATCACTCATTCCACCTGCTTTTTTGAGGTGGTCAACAACATCTTCTTTTTTTAGCTCTTTTGGTGTTTCTTCTTTAGTCTTATGACCATGATTTTCACGGTGTGCAGAGCCTTGCGTTGCTTTAGATGCTGCACCTTCAGAAACCGTTTTAGGTTCTTCACCTTTAACCGCTTTGCCATCTACATTGATTGTATCTAACGCTTTTGTTAAAGCCGATACTTGCTTTTTAATAACAGCAACTACTTTTAATACTTGAAGTAATGAATCAGAGTTTTCCTCTAAGTCCCTTAAATACTCTTGTTCGGAGTCAAAACCTGCTTGAGTAAAGATGGTTTTCATCTCGTAAGGGATTAATCTGATTGCATCTTGTTTATTGTTAGTTACGCCAAAAACAGCATCTAGGGTTGGCGGAAAGGATACTTCAATACCAATAAATCGCCCTTTACTCTCTCTCAGTGCAGAAGTTAGAAATGAATCTCTTAAAACTAATTCTCTATTAGCACGAACAATTGAAACACCTACATTTTTACTACAATGTTTACCCCAAGCAGTACCACCTAATTTTCCGATAGTATCTTTTAGAATTCGATTTGATATATTCTTCTTAACCATTGAGGTAGTAACGGTTACATCATCACGTTTAGGTCTTCCATCTGCATCTATGTATTCTACTGAAATTACTTCCTCATCCATTTTTTCAAAAAAAGCTTCATTTTTATAACTACCTGGCAATTCTGGCAACGAAGTATTCTTTTTAAGATACATTGGATCATTAGCTTTAAAAGTTTCTTTATCGTAAACATCAAGTCTGTCATCCGCTGATTTACGGTAAGTGATACTTTCTATTTTTATATTGTCATCACTAATGAAATTACGATACATTCTGCCGACTAAATGTTCACAGTGACGGTAGATTGACTTGCCCGTTTTCCAACTTAGGCGATCGAGCTTAGACCAAATAATTAAAGAGCCAGATTCTGGTTTTTTAGTAAAAAAAGCTTTTTCGTACTTTGTAGGAATTGCTTTTGCTGTTGGCATTGGGACATCTTCAAGTGCGCCGCTTTTCATTTCGTCAACATCTAAATATGTATGATGAGGCTCTCCACCGGCTTGCCAGCTCCACACATCAACACGCTTACACTGTGAAATTGATGAGTTAGGTAAACCCATACCGAACTTACCCATACCTCCGGCATCTTTACGATGCGTACCGCCACCAAACTGCATGGCGACTCTTAAGGTATCGAGATCCATACCAACACCATTGTCCCAAAGGGAGATTTCTGAAACAGTGTAATTTTTCCGGGTTTCTTGTTGTTCTTCGATAAAACCAACCTCTACACGCGTAGCGGTTGCTTGTAGGCTATTATCGATTAACTCGGCAAGCGCGTATGCAGTATTGTTGTAACCATTATCTCTTAAAGATTCTATTACAGTTTCTGCACTTAAAAATCTGTTACTCATTATTTAGTCTCCTTTTCTGCCCACATATCATTCCAATAACCAAATGCTAGGCTAATACTTTGAAATTCAGGTATGTTATCCATTACTGTATAAATATTGCATTCTTTGTTACCGCCGCTTTTATAACCACGCATGGCACGACCAGCCATTTGTAAGTACTGTACTAATGAGTTCATTGGCTTTGCGATAACAGTGACATTTGTTTTAGGGGCATCAAACCCTGCAGTTAATACATTAAAATTAACCAAAACTTGTAAATTACCGTTTTTATATTGTGCTATTTTTGCTCTTCGACTCTCTGCCGTATCATTTTTACTATCAATAGAAGCTGCTTTTATACCTTGATATGCAAGTGCAGTAGCAAGGTTAATTCCGTGCTCTACGGTACACGCAAAAACGATGATTTGTGACCCAAGGTTACATTCATCAATAATCGTATTTAGGATCTGTCGGTTACGCTCTATGTTATTTGCTAGCGTCGTCATCGTTTCAACACCACCCGCATCTCTTAATTCGTATGCAGCAATACCTGAATGATCATAATTTAATGATTTAAAGTTAGCTTTTGCTAAATAGCCCTTCTCAACTAAGTAATCTATTGGCGATAAATAGCCTGAAATTTGCATAGATACTTTATTGTTATAGAAAAAATCGGCTAAACGGGCATCTTCTTCTGATAAACCATCTTCAGAATAACTTCTGCCTGGAGTGGCTGTTAAACCAATCAGATCTGCATGGAATGACTCATCTTCAATAAAGTCCTGAACAACTTCTTGGAACTTTGGCGCGACAGCCTTGTGGGCCTCATCAAAAATTACTAATGTTACTTTTTCAGCAAGCTTGCTATATAAAAGTTGGAGCTGTCTAGAATCACTTTTTCGTAAACTCAAAAACTTGTGTAAGCCACCAACAACAAAACCCGAATCGATACCACTCAAACTTTCAGTTGAAGTTGAGTAAAAGCCATAAAGAGAGGTAGAGCGATTACCTAATGACTTCCATGCTTTTGAAAACTCTATATAAGCTTGCGAGCAAAGCTCTTCTCTATCTGCTAACCAAAGTACTAGGTTACTTTCAGATTGCCTTAAATGCTCAGCAGCAATATTCATTGCAGTGCGTGTTTTACCTGCACCTGTAGGTAAGTGAATCAGTACTCGTTTTTTATCCTGTGCAAGTTCAGTAAACACCTGTTTGCTAATGTTTTGTTGGTATGGATAAAGACCGTAATTTGGCTCAATACACGTTATGCTTTCTAATTCATTATCTTGGCTTAATTGACTTTCATATAGCGCAGAAAGTCCTAATAAAGCTGCGAACTTTTCAGGATTATCTCCTGCCCAACTTATGATGGCATCATAGTATTTTGGAGTAACGTTTTTTGCTTCAAGCTCAAAGCTAGGAAACAACTCAGCTAGTTGTTGTGCTGATAATCGTTCAATTAGCTTAATACGCAATTGCGAATCAAAAATAAAGTCAACCTGTTTAACACTCGCAACTATACCTGCCAGTTTATTTTTATTATAGGCGTTAGTTTCTGAGATCTGGTTCTCTTGTATATCAAGTTGAAGTGCGAAATTTATTGAATTTTTGGGGAGAAAGTTTAACAATTCATCTTCAGAAAAGTT